>NZ_SMMB01001043.1 GCF_009711365.1 Xanthovirga aplysinae
AAAAAGACAGTACTTTTATTGTACTGTCTTTTCTTTTTAAAAGGATAAGTAGAATAATAATTTCCTGGAATTAAAATTTAAAACTCGGAATTTAATAGGTTTCCACTTAGTTGTAAAAGTTGCAGTTCTGTTTTCTTAGCTTCGTATTTAGCCTGATTAAAACTGTTTTGTGCGTTAAGCAAATTTAACTGGGCATCACGAAACTGGATGGAATTAATCTGACCTAGTTTGTACTGCTCTAGACTCCTCTCAAAATTTAGTTCATTGGTTTGAACATTCTTCTCCTCTGCTCTTAGTATAAATAAAGCATTCTGATAGGACGACCAGGCATTGTTTACATTTCGTTCAATTATTTGCTCGAATTGTTTTTGTTGTATTTCCCGGTTGTGCACTGCTATTTTAGCATTTTGCACATTGGTGCGCGTTTTCCCTCCATCGAAAATATTCCATGCCATATTCAGGTTGGCAGACAAGCCCACTGTACTTTGCCTTGGAAACTGCACATTAGCATTTTCACTTTGTGACCAGCCGTAAGAGCCATTTAAGCTAACTTTTGGTACCCATCCTGTCTGACTTATTTTCACGTCATATTCATTCAGTTGTCTGTTTTTCCTTGCCTTCAACAGCTCAACATTCTTTTCCTTGGCATTGGCCAATAGATTTTCTTGACTTAAACCGGAAGTATACCTTACTGTAGTGTCCACTTCAAAAGTAACATTAACGTCTCTTCCCAAAATGACATTCAGGTCTCTTTTGGTATTAATAAGTTGACGTCTGATTTCCATGAGGTCAATACTATCTCTATTAACATCAACCTCTGCATTTAACAAATCTAGTTTGCTGCCTTGTCCATATTCATAATTATATTTAGCCCTGAGCAAACGCTGGTTCGAAGTTTCCAGGGTTTGTTTCTGTCTATTTTCATTTTCCATTAACCGGGCCACCTCATAGTAGGAAGTAAAAAGACTAAGTAAGGTGTTTTCGATTATCTGACGAGCATCCAGCTCGGAAAGCCGCTGACTTTCCTGTAGTTTTCTGTAATTGTAGGCTCGCCCCATCCCATCAAATAAGGTATAATTTACCCCAATGGAAGCATTATAGCTTTGGGAAGTTAGGCCATCTAAACTTCTTTTTTGCCCCTCCATAGTAGTTACCTCCGTATCGTTATTACTGAGGTTTGCTCCTGCGTTTGCACTTACCTGTGGTAACATTCCGCTATTTAAAATGCCAGCATTATTTTCTGCAATCTTTACATTATTGCTAGCAACTTTGATCTCATAATTATTTTCCAAGGCAATAGAAACGGCCTGCTCCTTGGTTAATGTTTCCTGCGCTATGGCCACATTGGTATTTACCAATAAACCAACGGCTAATACATATTTTTTAAACAACTTCATGATACTCAGCATTTTTTTCAATGATGGCTCTTTCAACTTCTTCTTTCGCAGGCTTCTTTCCTGTATAAAGCCATTTAAAATTAACTTTAATGGAATTCCCAACTGACAAAAGTAATGGCAACATCAAAAGTGTCAGGAAGGTAGCCACAACAATTCCATAGGCAACAGAAATGGCCATTGGAATAAGAAACTTGGCTTGTCTACTGGTTTCAAAAATCAAAGGAGCAAGTCCGGCAACTGTGGTGAGGGTAGTCAGGAAAATAGCTCTGAAACGTGAAATTCCTGCATTAATCAAGGCGTCCTCTTGTTTCATTCCCTCTTTCAAATACCCATTGTACTTTTCAATGAATACCAATCCGTCATTCACCATAATTCCAACCAAGGCAATAATGCCTAGGTAAGAAAGAATGTTGATAGCAAAGCCATGAACCCAATGACCCCAGGCTACTCCAATCAAACTAAAAGGAACCATAATCAATAAAAGAAGAGGTTGGCTATAGGATCGGAAGGTAAATGCAATCACTGCATAAATCAGGAAGAGAATCACTGGCAAAACCATCATGGCTGAGCCTGTAACTTTTGAAGCCTCCCTGTTTTGTCCTTCATATAGAGCGCTTACCGATGGGTATTTAGAAGTTAGTTCCGGCATAATCCGAGCTTTAATATCCTCCAAAATGGCAGTAACACTTTCCTTTGGATTTTTCAGATCAGCAGAAATATTGATCTCTCGTTTTCCACTTAGGTGATTAATGGCTATTTCACCTCTTTCAATTTCATAAGTAGCAATTTCTGAAAAAGGAATACGATCCCCATTGGTTGTGGTTATCCACATATCATCTAGGTTTTTAATGGAAGACCGATCTTTTTTGTCGTAACGTACCCAAACTTTAATTTCATCTTGCCCACGTTGGAAACGCTGCGCCTGAAAACCGAAAAAGCCATAACGTACCTGCCTCATAACCCCTTGCAGGTTGAGTCCTAGCAAATGGGCATTTTCTTTTAACTTAATCTTGATTTCTTTAATTCCTGCTGGGTCATTATCCTTAATATCTTTTAAAAGGTTGTTTTTGCTAAGTTCCGTTTTTAATTCATCTTTAGCGGCTTTCAATTCCTCAATATTATTTCCCAGCAAGGATACGGAAACAGGGCTTCCTCCAAAGTTGGAGCCTGAACCAAAAATCAGGCTTTCTACGCCATGGACCACTCCTGTTTTTTCCCTTATGGCATTGGTTATCTCAAAAGCTGCAAAATCTCGTTCCTCACCAGGGAGTAGATTTACATTTAACTTAGCCGAAGAAGATCCTGGGCCTATTCTTCTGATGACATTCTGGACGACAGCTTTCTGTCCTGTTTGCTTTGCAGTAAATTCTTCATTTACTTCCCAAACCACTTGTTCTATTTCAGAAATTATAGAATCGGTGATTACCTCATTCGTGCCCTGAGGCATGGTCAGTGTAATTTGAATCCTATCACTGGCAATCGAAGGAAAAAAAGTGGTTCGGATTATTCCTCCATTTATTCCGGCAATGGTGATAATGAGTAAAGCAAAAACAATGGAGAAGCCTAAAAATTTATTTTTTAGGAAGAATTTCAAGCTCGGGGCATATAATTTATCCCTGAGGTAGGCCAGGATACCTTCAAAGAAACGCCTGAATTTATTTTCTTTTTTCTCTCCCTGTAGTGCTTTGGAATGTGCAATGTGTGCCGGAAGTATGATCAAAGCCTCGATCAGGGAAATTCCTAAGGTAAGAATCACTACTACAGAAACTTCACCAAAGAATTTTCCTATTCTCCCATCTAAAAAGAAAAAGGTGGAAAATGCCAATACTGTTGTCAGAATGGCGGAAATAATGGGTGGAATAACCTCCATAGTCCCATCGATAGCAGCTCTAATTGGGCTCTTTCCTTTTTCATAATGGTGATAGATGTTTTCTGCAATTACAATTCCATCATCGACCAAAATACCGATGACAATAATCATCCCAAAAAGAGAAAGTACATTGATGGTTACGCTAAGTTGTGGTGCAAAAATAAACATTCCTAAAAATGCTACAGGCAATCCTACAGCTACCCAAAAGGCTAATCTTGGGTTTAAAAAGAGGGAAAGGAATAGCAATACGAGGAACATACCGATTATTCCGTTCTCTGTGAGTAAGGCTGTACGTTGGCTCAAAGTGATAGAAGAATCCCTGGTAATATCCAATTTCACATTGTCATATTGTTGATTGAATGTATCGATATAGGCATTAATTCTATCAGCCGAAGAAAGTAAATCTTCACTGTTGGTATTGCTGACACGAATACGTACAGCAATATTTCCGTTGTAATAAAGGCGGTCGGGAATTTCTGACCATCGGTCCCTCACTTCAGCAATATCCATCAATCGAATCACATTTCCCGATGGGTCTGCCCTTACCACTAAATGTAGGAGTTCATCCCCATAATAGGAGCGGTTATTGGCTCGTATCAAATATTCTTCCTCATCAGTTTTAATATTTCCCCCTGTGGTAAGAATATTGGCTTGCGATACGGCTAGGGCCACCTGGTCAAAGGTTAAATTATAGGCTCGCAGATCATTCTCTCTAACTGCAATTTCAATTTCCTCATCCGGGTAACCTTCTACACTTACTTGGGAAATACCCTCCATTCCGCGAAGGTCATTTTCAACTCTTCTGGCAAGATCCTTCAAGGTGGTTAAAGGTACCTGATCACCGCTTACGGTAAAACTGATGGTTTCTCTAATGCTTTCCACTTTGGAAATTACCGGAGGCTCCATCCCTGATGGAAAGGAAGGGACACGGTCCACGGCATTTTTAACATCGGAAAGGACGACATCTATATTTTTGCCTTTCTCTATTTCTACCGATATAGTAGCGGAATTTTCCCTTGAGGTAGAAGTAACTCTATCAATTCCTACAATTCCTTTTAGGTTGTCCTCAATTTTTAATACGATGCCTTCCTCTATTTCCTGAGGAGATGCCCCCGGATAGGTTAGGTTTATCTGTATTAACTCTGAATCCGTTAAAGGGAAAAAGGAAGACTTCATAGCCAGCATGCCCAAAGCCCCAAAGAATAGGACCCCAATCATGATGATATTTACTGCAACAGGGTATTTAATAAAATGGGTAATGACTTTTCTCATAATTCGAGTTCAAAAAATCCTAGTTAACTTTGTGGGGTAAATATTTTGACAGGCATTCCAGCGTAGGCACCAGGAACGGTTTTGGATAAAAGTTGATCCCCGTCTTTTAGCCCTTTAATCACCACTGTTTTCTCATTGAAAAATACAGGTTGAATTTCCTTTAGCATGAGGACCCCTTTTTTCACGACATAAAGTTTACTATTGTCAATGAGTAATTTCCTCGAAACCTGGTAAGCATTTTCTTCTTCCTTGGCTGCTAGGGAAGCTTCCAAGTACATCCCTTCTTTTAAGTCATCACCGTTAAGCTGAATGTAGGCTTGAACAGTTTGGGATTCCTGATTTATCCTTCCGTTCACCCGAACAACTTTCCCTTTCCAGCTCTTTGCTTTCTTTAGATCATGGAGGCTTACACTTTTCCCTACTTTAAGTAAATGTATATAGGAAGCATTCACCGAAACTTCCATTTCATATACTTTTGGATCAATAAACTCTCCTAATTTTTGCCCAGCTCTAACCAATGTTCCCTGTGTCACAAGAGATTCTGTTAATACTCCCTTAAAAGGGGCAGGGATGAGGTATTTCTCTAACCGCACCTCCATATTTTTCACATTATAATACCTGGAAAAAATTCCCTTTCCTGAAATAAAAAATTTTTCTTTTTCGGATTGAGGCTCAGGGAGAGCAGGGACGACTTTGTTCATATCAAATTTTTGCAAATAGCTTTCCCAGGCAGTGTAGGCTTCCGGAAAGTCAATCCGTAAGTCTGGAAGCATAGAAATAATTAGGTTGTAAAGGTTGCTTCTTTCGGAAAGTAAACTAGCGGTGTATTCCCTGCTGTTAATATGGAGAAGGGTTTCTCCCTTTTGATAATGCTCTCCTGGTTTAAACTCTTTTGAGGTTCTTTTCAAAACTCCCTGCACCTCAGAATAAATTTCCACCTTGTTTTTTGCTTCCAGATTTCCACTGGCGGTAATGACAATAGGTATAGCCTTATTCTTTACGGTTTCAGTAAAAACGGTTTTGACCACTTTCTCTACCTTCTTTTTTGGGGCCTTTTTAGAATTCGATAGTCCTTGAGCTGCCAAAAAAGCTCCTACTAGCAACAGTAGGCCAATTCCAATAGTAATGTACTTTCTCATTAATAAATGTTAGTTTATGCTGAACTCTGGATGATTTATTTTAATATTGTTTTGTACTTTCTTAATAATTCCAATAGCGTAGTTTACTTCCTCTTCGGAAATCCCCTTTTGCAACTCCTCTACTATCTCCTTAATTACAGGCAACGCTCTTTCAAATATCTTTCTTCCCTCTTCGGTTAGGTATACCAAATTCACTCTTTTATCTTCTTCCGAAGGAACTCTTTCGAGAAGGTTTTTCTTTTCCATTGTATTCACCAGTCGTGTCAGAGAGGTTTTATCCCTTTCCGTAATAAAGGCTAGTTCATTTTGTGGTACCCCATCTTTATCATGCAGAATTTTTAAAAGAATGCATTGGGTTTTTGTTAAATCTATTCCGCGACTTTGTAGTTTGTCTGAAAAGTATAGACTTATCATTTTAGCTGTTTTTCCAATCCAAGGGGTCAGGGTGTAATCAAATTTCATTAAATGCTTTTTAGAGTTGAAAGCCCTTTAGTATCATGTGATTTAGATGCATATGCAACTATTTAAATGGAAAGGCTTTATTACATTAGAAAAATTTTAATACAATTGTGCAATACGAATGAACTATAGGGAAGGTTGCAAAAAAGTGTGTACCAGCTCAATTTTTTTTATTTTTTCTCAAAATTGATTTTTTGAGTTTTAAGCTTTTGAATATATGTGTTGAAACATATTTTTTAAGAAATTTATGTAGTTGGATCAGTTTCTTTCTTTCTTTCTTTAAGTCTCTCTAAAGGGGGTTAAGTATCCATTTTTTATCAGACGGGTCCCTTGTTTCTTACTTTTCTTGCTTATATATTATTTATAGTTGGTCGGCAAAGAGGTTTAGTAAAAAATAGGGCAAATAGAAAAGGGAGGATTCTTGGATTGCTTGATTGTATTTTTGTCTTTGGGGTTCTACTTTTAAGTGGGCTTTTGCTAATTGATAGGTTACTTCAATCGCCCATATTGGATTAAAGTAAGGAACAATATCTCCTACTTTTACTTTGGTATTAGTGGTAAAACTAGATCAGAAAATTAAGGATGAAATCTCAAGATAAAGTTTACAATTTTTGTATGTAAAATGATCCAAAATGCGAGACTAAACAAATTTAATCAGGCTCTGGGGGGATTTATAAACCTGCCTATTTTCTCAAATGACTAAAATTGAGGTTAGTCATTGATCTAATGTCCCTTATAGAAAACAAAGCCCTCCCTGCCATTTAAACAATTTTCTAGAATTTCTACTTAATATTTTAGGCCATTTAACCGCCCTGGGTTTT
>NZ_SMMB01001158.1 GCF_009711365.1 Xanthovirga aplysinae
TTTTTTCACGATCACTTCATTATTCTTAATTATTCTAATAATCCATTTTTCACCAAATAGAAGACCCTTTATTGGAACCATATATTCACTTCTTGAATTTAGATCTTGAAATACCGTTCTTCCCATAAAATCAATTATGGAAACCCCATCTAGTCTTTCAAAAGAAGTAAGTGAAATGGAAATGAAATTCAATTTCCTCTCAATTTGAAGCTTTGACTTTTCTCCTATCTCATTTACAGAGGTAATGATTAGGGAATCCATCCACATGGGATATTTGAGATCTCCAAACAAATTAGGACTGGCCAAAATCCATGCTTCTTTATCAATTTCCTTCTCCCAGCTGGCTTTAATTACATCATTTACATTCAACCTGGAATCACCCCAACCTTGCCCCTTCCACATAGCCTGACTTTCCCAATCGGCATTGATATAAGCAAAAGCTTTTATTCGATTATTTCCATAGATCTTTTCAAAAAGTGGAGTGAACCAGGCTTGCCAATGACCTTCTCCTGATCCATTTTTTAGATCTCTTCTTGGAGTGGCTTCTGCGATCATAATGGGTTTATCATGAGCATCCGCAAAATCCCGAATACTTTGCCCAGGGTTTGGTCCATCAAAATGAGAATATCCTACCCAGTTTACATATTCATCTCCAGGATACCACCTTTCAATACTTGGTGTATTAATACCAGCTGATTGCCAAACATAAGCCACATTCCGAATGTCCATATCATCAAAATATTTGACGATATAAATCCATGCAGCTTTAAAATCATCGGGATTATACCCATTCCAGGAACCATCAAATTCGTAACCTATCCTTAAAAACACAGGCCGATCCTGTTCTTTGATCCATTCCCCCAGAATATTAATATCGTAATCGGAACTTCCTGCGATTATACTTTTCAGCTTACCCACCAAATGTAAACCTATTACTATGGTTGTATTTTGAAAATCAGTTGCTTCTACATAAGCTTGGGCATTCACATCTCCAGCACCCCAATTAGCTTTAAATTTTAAGCCCGACAAGCCCGGAAATCCTGCGTAGGTGGTTACTCCAGCAGGAAAATGGCCAAAATGATCTACATAACCATCATCATAATCTGTCAGGCCACCAACTGCACCCAAATCCTGCCCCATGATCAATAATTTTTTTCCATCTTCCGGAGCGTATTTAGGAGCCCCACTATGGCTGCTTTTTTGCCCAATTAATAACAAGGGAAAAAAAGCAAAAAATATGACTATCAATTTCTTCATTCTCATTAACTTCCTCTAAAAAGGGGAGGAATTCTTTCTCTGTCCTTTCATTTATTGAAATTACCAGATCCAGAAACCTCCACTTATCCACTATTAATGATTAGTACCCAGGGTTTTGCGTTAAAATAAATTCTCCATTTTCATCTTGTCCTGTTGCTAGAATATCGTCAACAGGGATAGGCAAGTATTCATCCCTTCCTCTTCTAAAATTTTCTAACCTGCTCTCTGCATCTCCCCATCTTACTAGGTCATGAAAACGATTCCATTCTGTTGCTAACTCTAACCTTCTTTCTAACTTCAAAGCTTCCAAAGTGAGGGGCTTTGAAGACAATCCAGCTCTTTCTCTCACCTGATTAAATGCTTCTTGCCCGCTCCCGGAAGCCCCATTTACAGTTGCTTCGGCCAAAATCAACAACACTTCTGCATAACGCATTACTTTTTGATTTAAAGCAGATTGTTGCAGACCTGGTGATGAAGCTTCCAGCTCCTCAGGTGTAAGGAAATATTTCAGTGAATAGGCATAATCATTTCCATACCTTCCTCCACTTTCAGGACCATTTATTCCACCCGAAAACCAACCATCCGGAATTGGATTAAAACCAGCATCTGTCAGAATTTGAGAATCAAAGGTATGTCCCTCCTGCATAATGGTTGCATCTCTCCTTTCCGTATCCCCTTCATCATTAAAGGCCTTTAATAGATCAGAAGTTGTCAAATTATAATTCCATCCTGCGATAGTTGTAGGGGCAAAAGCAGGAGCAAAAAACTGCAGACTTAAACTTGTTTGTTTACCTGTTGTCCAGGCCCCACCTGCAGGATCATTAATAAAATCAAGTTCAAAAATAGATTCCTTCCCAAATTCATTATCAATCTTAAAATTATCCACATAGTTTTCCTCCAATTCATAAATACCTAAATCTATAACATCCTGGGCGGCGTCAGCAGCAGCTTGCCATTTTTCCTGATACAGGTATACTTTTGCCAATAGACCTAAGGCGGCTCCCCTTGTGGCCCTATATTGTTCATTTTGAACTGTTGGGAGTCCTTCAGCTGCTATAATAAGATCGCTTTCTATTTGGGCGTAAACTTCAGCGATGGGCTTCCTTTTTACCTCATCTGGATTTGATATATCGGCAGGTTCATCTCCAAATAGAGGAACTTCTCCAAAGTTTTTGACCAGCTCAAAATAATAATAAGCCCTCAAAAACTTTGCTTCCGCCAAATACAATGCCTTCACATTAGCATCCAATACTTCGGTAACCACCAAACCCTGAATGATTTGATTGGAATTTGCCACCCCAGTGAAAAACTTCAACCAAATAGATTTCACAAACAGATTGGAAGAATTTAAAGTGGTGAAATTCTGTAAATCATGTGATGGAGGTTGATACAAAGCATTCTCAATAATCACATCATCTGAACGGATATCTGTATACATCAGAGGCATACAATAACCGTCTCCCAAAGTATTATTAAATTCCCACCGCATTGGATGATAAGCTGCAGGCAATAATTGGGCTATCTCTGCTTCCGAAGAAAAAACATCTTTGGTCAGTTCCTCCACAATAGGCTCCTCTTCCAGAAAATCCTCATAGCATGCCGTCATAAAAACTGTGACAAAGCACATCAAAACTACTAATTTATATTTCATCTCTGTAAATGTTTTTTGTCCTTAAAATGCTAATTGAATACCGCCTATGACTGACTTAGCTTGAGGATAAAATCCTCGGTCAATCCCTACATCCCTCGGATCATTATTGGCTCCTATTTCAGGGTCAAATCCTGAGTACTTTGTGAAAGTAAAGAAGTTATTGACACTTACATAAAGTCTAAGTTGAGTCAATCTAAATTTTTTAAGAAGAGCGTTAGAAAAATTATACCCCAGTGTAATATTTCTTACTCTTAAATAACTCCCATCCTCAATATAGTAATCGGAAAATTCATTGTTTACCACATCCAAGGCAGAAGGGCGCATTACATTAGAGTTCGGGTTTTCATTTGACCAAGCATATAACACTTTGGTAGTACGATTGGAATATGGAAACCCGTAGCCCATGGAGGCATTCACCACATCATTTCCCTGAACTCCGTTTAAAAATGTAGTAAGATCAAAGCCTTTATATTCCATCCTAACGTTAAAACCATAAGTAATATCAGGATATGGGTTTCCAATAATCATTTTATCGTATTCCGCACTGATTTCACCATCAGGTGAACCATCAGGACCACTTATATCGGCATAGACTGGATTTCCCTCATTATCCAATCCTTCAAATTTATAACCATAAAAACTTGCAATAGGATGCCCTACATCTGAAAGAGATAAATTTGGTGTTCCTTGAAAAACCCTGGTATTAGCACCAGGAATTGGCAAACCACCTCCCAGATCTGTCACCCTATTTTTATTAAAACCAAGGTTGGCTGAAATGTCGAATTTAAAGTCTGGTCCAATTTTGTCTCTATACATAAGAAATACCTCCAATCCCTCGTTTCTTACACTAGCTGCATTTCGATAAGGAGCTGGTACACCTGCATAAGAGGGATTAGGGAATGCTAGCAACATATCCTTGGTTTCCTTTATGTAATAATCGAGTTGCAAACCAATTCTATTGGCAAATAAATCAATATCCAATCCCACATTGGTTTGTGTAATTTCTTCCCATTTTATGTCACGATTAAAATCTTGCTTTACCAGGTTTCCTCCAGCGTCATAAGAATATCTGTCAAAATATTGGTAGGCAGGGATTCTATCATTACCATTAATTCCCCAACTAGCCCTCAGTTTCAGCTGCTCAAGAAATGTAAGTGAATTCATAAATTCCTCATCAGAAAGCATCCATCCCACATCCACAGACGGAAAAAATCCCCATTTATTTTCAGGGCCGAATTTAGAAGAACCATCTCTACGTAAAGTCATACCAAACATGTACTTCTTCTTAAAATTATAAAACAACCGACCATAATAAGAAGCAGTGGTATTTACTTCTCCCAATTCTGGAAGGGGAGTAAGGTCTTCTGCCGCATTAATGATATGATCAAAACTTACCTTACCGAATTCATTCTCTGAAAAATTAATTCCCGTTCTTCCATCACCAGAAGTTCCATTTTTCAATAAACTTGTTCCTAAAACAGCACTCAAACTATGGGCCCCAAAAGTTTTGTTATAATTCAAATAAGCTTCCCACTGCCAATAATAGGTGGAAAAAAATTGTTCTGTTAAAGTGTTGATTGGGTTATTAATACTTTGATCGGGATAATCAAATTTTTGCCCAAACTGCTTTATATCAGTTTCAGTTGAGAAATAACCAAAAGAAGAATTTGCCTTAAGCCCCTTCATAATTTCTCCACTAACTAACACATTACCAAAATATACATTAGTGTTGCTACGGTTATCACCATGGGTTAAACCCAAAACAGGATTTCCAAATTCGGCAATTGGATTTAGGAGAACTCCATTGTAAGTGATGGCACCAGTTCGTAATCCATTATTGAAAGGACTTCCGTTTTCAGCATAAACAGGATAAATAGCAGGAAGAGAAGCAACGGAAGATAATAAGAAGGAATTTTCACTATTTTCAGGAATAAACCTTCTTTTTCGATTACTATAACTTCCCAACACACTGATAGTAAACCTGTCCAAAATTTTAGAATTTACTTTCAGCTGAAGGGTTTTTCTACCGAAATCAGTTGGACCGATTATACCTCCCTGATTAAAGATCCCTCCTCCCAGGTAATAATCCGTTTCACCTATTTTACCCGAATAAGACAAATGATAATCCTGAATAGGTGCCTCATCAGACACTTCCCGTATCCAGGTAGTAGTGGGCAATTTATTCATTTCTTCGGCAGAAAAAGGACCTCTTCCTCTTCCTTCCACCGACTCTCCTTGACGAATCAGGTAATTAATGGAATTATTATAATATTCAGCATATTCTCTGGCATTCAAATAATCTCCCTCATGTGCCAAACTCTGCACCCCATAATAAGAGGTAAATCTGATTCCCAATCCATCTTCTTTTTTTCCAGATTTGGAGTGAATATTAATAACCCCATTACCTCCCCTTGCACCATAAATAGCACTTGCGGCTCCATCTTTATAGATATCAATCCCACCAATATCGTTTGGATTAATAAAACTCATATCGGGGAGCTGAAAATTATCCAAAAGAATTAATGGAGTAGCATTTCCTGCGGTACCAACCCCACGCATTCGAATAGTTGGTGTGGAACCAGGAGACCCAGATTGCTGCATAACCACTACCGCTGGTGTTGCCCCTTGAATGGCCTGCTCCAATCGAGCAATAGGTCGGTCCTCAATCATCTTTTGAGGTTCGATTTTACTAATGGCGCTAGAAACCAATCTTTCATTTTGAGTTTGCCCATAGCCCATGATCACGACCTCATCCAATTCATCAACGTCCAATTCCATTTTAAGATTTAAAACGGATTGGCTATTAATTGGCAAACTAACGGTTTTATAACCTAAGAAACTAAAAGTCAAAGAAGTGGCTTCTTCAGGAACCTTAAGGGAATACTTTCCATCTACATCAGTGGTTGTTCCTACGGTGGTGCCTGCCACAAACACACTTACCCCCGGAAGGGGCAAGGCTTCTTCATCTAAGACAGTACCTGAAATTTCTTGCTCTGCCCCTTCTTCTAAGGATAAGAAAGGTACTGCATTGTTATTTGACCAGGCAAAACCACTCGAAAGACCTAACGCTAGGTATATAAGAAGTAATTTCTTTATCATATTACTAGAGTTTATTTCTGTAACTAAATTTTGGAAAAACCAAAATGACCTTATCCTGAACATTAAGAATAGAAGAACTAACTGCAAATTATTTTGCAGTTAGTTCTTGGCCACTCTAACTATTCAATTCTAAAGTTTTTGGCATAAAAGGTTCCTTCTACCAAATGATCCGAACCACCAAATTCTATCATCACACCGTCTAAACTATGCCCTGCTGCTGCTTCAGCTTCTATGGCCGCGGCAAAATCAAATTCTAAACTATGCCACTCATCTAATGTAAGCTCCTCAGACTCCAGCGCCACATAAGTTTCCCAATAATTTCCATTCCGACTTTCATCCATAAACCTTATTATAACTTTCTGAGTAAGTGCTCCCTCGTAAACATTAGTACTCGGAAAATACACATCTACTTTTACGGTTGTACCAGCGGAAAAATCTATTTCTCCATTTGCTCGCATAAGATAATTGGCATACACATAACCACTTGTACCATCACCTTCAACCCGGTTAAATTGGGTAGCTGTTTCTCCTCCCACTTCAACACCAAACGTTAATTCATAAGTCCCATCAACCGACCATATACCACTTCCCTGACCATCTTCGGCAAGAAAACTATGACTTATGTCAGCAGAAGATGTAGTTTCAGCATATGACGATTCATCATTTGGATCCCGATCCCTTTCTGGCTCTGGTTCCGGCAACGGTTTCATTTCCGTAACCGCCCCATGATAAGAAGCCAAAACGTGATATTCTCTTATATCATTAGCCCCATCATTGGTATCTATGTACGTAACCAAAATATCTACATTTTCTCCTGGCACCATTTTGTCAACCTTATATGTAATTCCATCGCCAACATCAAAGGAGAAAATATCATTTTTTAGTCTTGGGTTCAAAATATGAGCCCCAGGGCCCTTTACCTGCAACGTCATGGCTTCTTCATCAACTATCCAATCCCATGTACCAGCCACAAAAGCATCCACATTTTCTCCATTTGTATTTAGAGGCAAACTGCCATTTTCAATAATAATATCTACTTGGTCAGCACCCTCTACGTCTGCCCATACTCCATACTCTCCCCAAAAATCACCATTGAAATCTACGTCATATGTTCCATCAGCATTAAAAGTATATTCGTCATTTGCTGCAGATGGCCTTTGAATCAATAACTGACTGTCTCCTGGCCTTCTTTCATCTTTGTCGCCCCATGCAAACCAATACGGGTTTTCTTCTGTCCAGTCTTCCCCAGCCTTTACTTCACCATTGTCTAAAGGTCCTAATCCTATAGCAAAATTCTCCTCCCTAGCAGCGATCCATGTTTTTCCTACTATGAAAGAAGCAATAGCACCGGCATTTGCTGTTAACACTTCCTGTTTTTGCTCATCAGAATAAGTTGCATTAGAGGCTTTCAGGGTAACTTGATAAGCTCCTGGCTCATCATATTCATGTACAGGAGCTTCGTCAGTTGAGGTTTCTCCATCGCCAAAATCCCACTCAAAAGTAGTAGCATTGGCGGAGGCATTTAGAAAGGTTATTGTATTACCTTCTGCTGTGTAGCTAAAAGCAACTGTTACTTTTTGATCTGCAGGAGGTTCGGGATCTTCCTCACAGGCAGAAAATGTCAACATTAGCAGCAAACTGCCAGTAAATAATAGAGAAATCCATTTTGTAGCATTTTTATTCTTCATCGTTTTTAAGGTTTAGGTTAATTTGAGTTCTTTCACAAATTATTACTTGGAAATAAGCACTAGCAAGAATGACAGCAGGAGCACCAGCAAGAGGACTATTAATGATATCCTAATGGAAAAATACCTATTGGCAATAGTTTTTCTGTTCTTGATAGATTTCATGCCTTTTTTGTTTTGCATTCGATTGAAATTTATTTAAGTGGCAAAAAAGAAAGGTGGAATAATTAATTTTAAAAGAAGAGAAGCTTTGAAAAAAGGAGGAATAATTCGTTAGATTAGGGGGGAAATTTCGTTTTTAGCTAAAAAATAGAAACTATCCCACGGACAACACACCTCTGAAAATCAGCACATTACACTATTCTCAGAATTAAGAAATGAAATTTTCCACCTGGAGCTTTTAATTTTTTCTGTGAAAGACCGAAAAGAACAAATTAAAATCCAAAAAGTGACAAAACGTAGACCTAAAGTTTCCTACTTCAAGGTAATTTCCTTCTTATAAGCCGAAGGAATCACCCCATAAAATCTTTGGAAACACTTACTGAAATATTTAGGATCAGTAAACCCTACCTCATGACTAACCTGAGTAATTGATCCATAATTTTTGTTTAATAAAACAGCTGCTTGTTTAAGCCGAATTGTCCTTATAAATTCCACAACGGTTAGATCTGTTAATGCCATTAGCTTTTTATAAAGAACAGAGTGGGACATTCCTATTTCCTTGGCTATGCGATCCACTTTTAGGTTGGTATCCGAAATATTATCTTCTATTATTTTAATAACCTTATTTAAAAACTCCTCATCGGGTTGGGTAACCGCAATATCGCTCGGCAGCATATTAAACTCCTTTGAATAACGCTGTCGCAGTTTTTTCCTTGATTCAATTAAATTCTTAACCCGTATACTCAGTATTTTTTCATCAAAAGGTTTAGTAATGTAGTCATCTGCCCCAGTTTCCAATCCTTCGGCCTGGAATACATTGGACACTTTTGCTGTGAGCAAAATAATAGGGATATGACTAGTTCGTACATCACTTTTTAGCTGATGACAAAGCTCCAACCCATCTACCTCAGGCATCATAATATCACTAATGATAATATCAGGAATATGCTTAAAAGCTTTCTCCAATCCAATTTTTCCATTTTGGGCGGTTAACAAATTGAAATTTTTCTCGAAGCTCTCTTGGAGGAAATAAAGTATTTCCGGATTATCATCTATCACCAAAATGGTGGAAAGATCTGGTTTTGGCTGCACTTGTTCAAATACTTCCAGCAACTGGGCATATTTCTTTTGGGATTGCTTTTCTACTTGTTTAGGAACTTTCTCCCCATTTGATTTGAAGTCGCTCCCCATTTCATTCTCTGAAAGATGGGCCTTTCCCATGGGTAACCAGACATAAAAGGTAGTGCCAACCCCTACCTCACTTTTCACCATAATACACCCATGATGCAGTTCAACATAATTTTTTGTAATCTCCAATCCAATTCCAGACCCTCCTACGGATATAGTTTCAATATTACTGGCCTGAAAATAGCGATCAAAAACATGTTTAAGCTGATTTTGGTGTATACCCACCCCTGTATCACTTACCTCAATCTCCAGTACCTTTTTTGTGAAGGCTGAAAATTCCCCAAAATGTGAAAAGTTTGGTGAATTTCCACTAATCATGAGTTTTGAGGCCTTCTCCACTGAATTCCGTCTTATCTTTAATTTAACTGAATCTTTACTGGAAGTGAATTTAAAAGCATTTGAAAGCAGGTTAACCAGTATTATCTCCAATTTATCCCGATCATAATAAAGTTTTAATTCATTTTCTTCAAAAACTAATTCAAAAGAGATCTGCTTCATACGGGCGTGATGTTTAAAAGCAACGCCGATTTCCTGAATAAAGTCAACCACATTTTCCTCCCCTGCCTTTAATTTAAGATTATGAATTTCATATTTTCTAAAATCCATCAATTGATTGGTCAATTTTTGCAACCTCGAGGCCTGCTTTTGAATTAGCAAAAGATTTTGGCGCATCTTATTATTAAGCTCAGTGTTGCGAATCATCCTATCAAGAGGGCCAAGAATAAGGGTTAATGGCGTCCTCAATTCATGGGAAAGGTTTGTGAAAAATCGAAATTTGTCTTGATTGAGCTCATTTTCCCGTTCATATTTATACTGCTCTAAAGCAAGTTTTTGATTTAATTCAGAACGCTTCATCAATTCACGTTGAAATA
>NZ_SMMB01000525.1 GCF_009711365.1 Xanthovirga aplysinae
CCACTATGAGAACCTAAAAAGGTATTATAGCTACCTTTTACATTGTAACCACTTTTTGAACCCAAAAAGGTATTATGGACACTGTTTATATTTTCAACATTATTAGCACTTGCCCCTGCGACCTCAGCCCCAATAAGGGTATTATAGCTAGAAAAGCGTTTCCATAGACCAATATGGGCCCCAAAAAAGGAATTTGAATTTCCACCATCATGCCTAATGGGGGCGTCATTTCCCACAAGAGTGTTTAGTTTTCCATAACTACCTGTTGGTCTATCAGGGGAGAAGTAATTATTATTATTACCATCATCCGTAATTTGACCCATAACCTCAGAATAAGTCCAGGTGACAATCAGCATTAAAAAAGTAAAGGTTACTTTCAAGGTTGAATCTTTCATAGTTTTAAAAATTTATGGTTAAACCATAGGGTAATCTTAATCGGTTTGGCAATTCCTAATTGTCATAGTATTAAGCCCGATTGCTTGTTACCTTTCCATTCTTTGAAGTACTTCTGCTAAAGCAGTTTTTAGTGCCTTGATTTCTTTTTCCTGCTGTATAGTATGCAAGGTGAGTTCTTCCACTTTCTCTACAAGCAATACATTTACCAGTCCGGCATTCATTCCCTTTTGCAAAATTTCTTTTTCGGAAGGCATTTTAGGTAGTCTTTTGTATTCTTCAATATGGGCTTCAACTTCGCTTAAAGGCATTAACTTATATTCTTCCTCGAATACATAGTCAGGGAATGAGCCTACATTGAGAATGACACCATCTGCCTTAATGTTTCCTGCCACATCAAGTTTTTCCGAAGGTATAGTTTTACCAATGCCTACATTACCCGCATTGTCGACTCGTAAACGTTCAGCATTGTTGGTGTAAATGGCCAGCTTGCCATCTCCTTGTTGTTGTAAACCCGTATCGCTATCCCCAATAGCCAAATCGATTACTGTGCTTGACGTACCGATTCCCACATGTCCCGCATTATCTATGCGTATACGCTCTGTATTATTGGTATAAATAGCCAGTTTGCCATCACCTTGTTGCTGTAAGCCAGTATCACTGTCACCAATGGCCAGGTCTATTGAGGCGGTAGTTGTTCCAATCCCTACATTACCATCCCCTTTGATTACCATTTTTTCGCTATACGTATTTGAACCATAGGTCCTAAAGTGGATGGATCCGTCACCACTGCCGTCCGCATTACCTGTAATGTATACCTCTCCATTGGTAAAAGGGAGCCAGGTATGTGCCTTGTTGTCGGCAGTTGCAAACTTGATGGTGTTTTTTCTCACATCAAGATTTGCCTCAGGTGCTGTCACACCGATACCTACATCACCGTCAGTTTCTACTAAGAAACGAGAGCCGCTCCCCCCTACATGGAATGAACCGTCTGTTCTCATGATACCGGTATTGTGGTAAAAGTTTTTGTTTCCGTACGTACGGATCCAGGTATTGTCTGTCATGTAGAATCCTCCGCCATAAGTCTGGAAATAATAACCTCTGTTGCCCTCTACCCTAAACCACTCTTTGCTTTGCACCCCATTGTTCAAATAGAGCTGTGAACTGAAGGTCAAATTTCCTCCATTCATGTTTGAGATAGCACCACGTACACCTAAGTTGCCATAGTAATCCAGTACAAACAGATCATTGTCAATATTTCCACTTGCTCCAGCTCCACCATAGGATATTCTAAATTTTAAGTCATTATACCTTTGCCACAAGAAGTAACCATTATCATTGCTGTTCAATCTTATACCAGCATCATGATTAGAATAATCTGAATTGATATTGTAAAGATCATAGTTATGACTGAATATGCCACCGTTAATTTTAGATTGAACTCTTTGCGCCTGGGATTCCTGGCTAAGTCCCATTAGTCCTGCGGCCCCTAAAACTAAGCCTACGAAGGTCTTCTTTGCTTTTCTGAATTTGATTGTTTTAATGTTTTTCATAACGTTTTTTTACTTGGTTTCTAATTTTTTCCTCGGATTACTTTAGATTAAAATTGGAGAAAAGATTATTTGAATGAAAAAATAAGCGGTTGGTTTGGGGTTAGTTTGGGGGGGTGATATTGGTTAGGGGGATTGTTAGCAATCAGTTAGCAGGTGTGT
>NZ_SMMB01001002.1 GCF_009711365.1 Xanthovirga aplysinae
ATCATTGTTATCCCCCTTAATCCAGCTGTAAAGTATCTGGCTATTCCAATCATTGTTGCTACCTTCAATTTCGTTATTGTCCTGGATTAGATTGTTTTGCCCTTGCTGATAAGAATAAACCCACTGCCCGTTATAATCGTTTGCGGCACCATTAATAATGTTATTGTCTAAAAGCATGTTTTGCACTTTTTGAATGGCATAAATCCTTTGTGTATTGTCGTTATTGTTATTGCCTTGTGCCATGCTTAATTGAAAGACCCAGGCCATTGAGAGGAGGGTAATAATTACTTTTTTCATGATTTTAGAAAATCTTGTGAAAGGTGAATAGGACGTGGTGAATTAGGGTTTTTAAATAAGGGGGGAATTAAAGGTAACCCAGAATTGAGTGAATTGTTTAAATAATTATAAATATAATAAAAAATACTATAATAATTTTCCTACCTACTAGACAGGTGGAAGGGTTCTATTACTTTCATTTATTTCTTTGATCGCTTTGAAATCCCCTTTAAAAATTCCACGCTTAAACTCTCTCTTGTTTATATCCTCATCAAAATTAATATTCAATAAGTATTTTTTACCTACCCAATACTTGTTAAAAACCCTTATTTATAGTTAATAACTCCCGTACTGAATTTAAGATATCTAAAACCAAATGAAAATAATTCAATTAGTTTTGAAAAATTCTCAAATTAAAATCATACTTAAAATTGCATATTTTAGATAGATTTGTAAAAATTCAAAATTTTTTATCTAAAAAAACCATCAATTTTATGAAAAAACAGAAACTAATAAACCACAAGAATAGCGAGCTGCCATGCTTTTCCAACGCGCATAAACCAACGCCAAAAAATCACAGCAACCCGCCGAGCCGTTAGCTACAATTCCCCATATCTGAGAACCGATTAATTTCTCTAGCCAGCGAGCAAATTTTCAGTGGTTCAAAATTTAAAAAATATGATGTTAGTCAGAATTACCTAAAATATAAATTATGATTACTTGCTATTTACGATATAAGATTGACCCTTATAAACTCGATGAATTTGAAATTTATGCTAAAAAGTGGATCCCGCTGGTAAATAAGTTTGGCGGACAACATCATGGTTATTTCTTACCGCATGAAGGCGCAAATAACATAGCGACAGCCTTGTTTAGTTTTAATTCATTAGCGGAATACGAAAATTATCGAGTGGATACCATGAATGACAAAGAATGTCAAGAGGCATATCAATATGCTATAGATACAAGGTGCATTTTGAGTTATGAAAGGTCTTTTATGAGACCCGTATTTAACTAAGTTATTGTTCATTTAAAATGCGAGACTTAATATTTAGAATGGAGGGCTTAATAAAATGGGGTGCTGAAAGTGTCTTAAAATTTCTTGAATCAGATTAAGTAGGTGGTGAAATAGAAGAACGATAAAACGTTGAACTATATATGAATCCACCTCTGATTTAAAGTTTCTGATGTTTGGTTATTGAACACCATTTAAATAATTTAAAAAGTAGGTAACCCCATGTTTGCTTCATTGGCATCCTGACGGGCTGCCAACGAAGCAAACATGCGGACTTTACTCATAGAATGTCCTTGCTTCCAAAACTTAGAAAAGTGGAAGTTCGAAAACAAAAAGTAATTTAGTTTTGATTTGATACACATAGGATTAGAGTGTATTTTAATTTCTACCATAATAAATAAAAATCAGAACCTCACTTCATCTAAATCATCGTTATTTCAGTAGTCAAGGGCTAATAATAGCCAATTATTTAGACAGGGATTATACATCTTATTTACTAATTGACAATCCGTCTAAGTGGATCACCTAGAGAACCGTCACCCTATTTTTTCCTTTGAATTGTAATTAAGAATATTATTATAGGAGGTGAATTAGATAGAGAATCAGTTGTTGCAAAAATTGCAACAACTGCTGAAGACCTAAGAAATTTACCAAGCTGATTATTTTAGTCTTGATGTTATTATCTCATTTAAATATAGGACCTGAATCTTTGCAATAGAGCCATTGAAAGGTAGTTAGGAAAACATTTCATACAGTGATTTTTCCACAGGGCCTAATCATTCAAAAAATTCAACATGATTTGAGCTGTTTTTTCTGTGTATTCATGATGTGGAACATGTCCCCCAGGATCAAAAACATAGATTTCGGAATTAGGAATACCTTTATGATAAGCTTCCCCGATCGCAAATTTCACAATTTTATCCTGTCTTCCCCATATAATTAATGTATGTTGCTGGATCTGATGAATTCGATCATTTAAAATATAGTCCTTTCCTTCATGGATTTGCTTAATGATTTGGTTCTGCCATTGGAAACTTTTGGCGGATTTTTCAATAAAGTCATCCTTTAAAATATTGGGGAAATCAGGCTTTATTTCAAAGAGCTTATCCATAATAACGTCGAAATCAGAATAATTTTTAAGAGGAACCTTAGTTTGGTGATAGACAGAATCGCCATTTACCAATAAGCCTGCAGCATTCAGTAAAATGAGTTTATCTACATATTCGGGGTAAGCTAAAGTGTAAGCCGCCGCAATATGCCCTCCCATTGAATTACCGGCTAAGTGAAATTTGCTTAATTTTTTTTCCAAAATAAACTGATGGAGAGCTTCTACCTGGCCACGTATACTATGATTTCTTTCGAGCAGACGAGCTGTTTCTCCAAACCCAGGAACCTCGGGTAATAAAACATGATAATTAGGAGATACAAATTTCGCTAATGGTATAAATGAATACTTATTATCCCCAAATCCATGTATCAAGATCAAAGTATCTCCTTCTCCTCCTTCATAGTATGGTAGACTATACTGTCCCAACTGTATCGTTTTATCTGAAAGTCCAGCTTGTTTTACATGATAACCCTTTACAGCATTAATAATCAACAGGGGAAAGCCATAATAGATAACGGTCCCACCAATAGCCATTATAAATAAACTAATAATAAACCATTTTATAATTCTAAACATATCTTATTTATGAAGATTGACTAAAAAATTAAACAAATATAATATACATATATTCCCCATATTCCTGAAAAATTAGTTTTGTTTGTGTTCAAAAAAACATCGTTCCATTGTTGTTTTTCCATTTTCCAGATGGGTGGAAGTAAATAGATATTATTAAACAGTGCCAAGTTATAATCATGGAACTGTATGTTAATATCAGATCCAACCAATATATTTTTCACTGGATTTATAACCAAAAATGGCCCACAATAGCAAATTGGCGGCTAATTATTGAATGGTATTATTACCATTGGCCATATTTCCATGCCAAACCGAAATAAAGAAATCCAGGATTTGATTATTTAACTAGTAAGTGCATTATCAACTGAAATGTTTTTTTATATATTGCAGAATTTGAGATTGAAGAGAAGAAAGTAGGAGTCCTTAATGGCGAAACGCCAATAATCTTTAATTTTAAACTAAAACCTGGACGAAGAAAGGAGTTTAATTAGATGGATTTAGCAAAAGAAAGTGAAAGGCTGATAAACATCATTGAAAAGAGCTTTCATTTAAAGATAGCAGCATCGGCTTTGTATGAATTAGAAATTGAAGACTGTTATATTGGAGCAGGTGCTATTGCCCAAACCGTATGGAATGAATTAACTAATAGACCAGTAGATTATGGAATAGAGGACATCGATATAATTTATCATAATCCTTTAAAAGTAAAAGAAGAGGATGAGGAGAAGATTCTCCAATACTTAAATGAAAGTTTGGGGGAATATCCCTATCGACTTGATGTTAAAAATGAGGCAAGAGTTCATTTGTGGTATAGGGAAAAATTTGGCTATGATATTGCCCCTTATAAATCAGTTGAAAGTGCTATAAATACTTGGCCCACCACAGCCACTTCGTTAGGAGTAAGGAAATTATCCGAAAAAAGTTGGGAGATTTATGCGCCTTTTGGACTCAAGGATGTTTTTAACTTGAAGATCAGGGCAAATAACAGACAGATAACGCAAAATATTTATAACAAGAAGGTAGAAAAATGGATAAAAAAGTGGCCTGAATTGGATGTACTTCCCTGGGATGATAGATTAATTCCATTTGTTGAGGATAAAAGAATATTTATAAACAGGAAGCATATAGCCCTTTGAAAAAACATCCACTTTTTGTCTAAGTGGAGTTAATTTTCAATCCGCAGAAATTCAACTTATGAAAAATCAAAAATGACTAGAATAACAGATGACATATCTCTACTTCAAATAAATATTTCTGACCACCAAAAGTTATATGACTTGATGAAAAAAATATACCCTCCTGTATATCAACATTTGTGGCCTGATAAAGGAGAATGGTATTTGAAAGAAATATATTCAGAAGAGAACTTAAGAAAGGAACTTAACAACCCCAATTCAAGGTATTATTTTGTCTTGTATGATAAAGATATTGTCGGAATATTAAGAGTCCTTCTAAGGGAAAACTTCCCTGAAACAAAAAAAAATCATTCAACTAAATTACAACGAATTTACCTTGACTCGTCTGTACATGGGAAAGGAATTGGGAGAAAATTAATTACTTGGGTGGAGAAAATATTTTGCACCCAAAAGAATTCATTATTATGGCTTGAAGCTATGGACTCTCAGGATAAAGCAATTAGGTTTTATGAGAAACTGGGGTTTAAAATAAATGGGAATTTTAGATATCCGTCAGAAATGATGCATGAAAATTTAAGAGGAATGTACCGAATGTCCAAAGAAATTAGATGAAGGTATGGCCATCCACAAATATATGCAAAACTCCAACAGTTCCTACTCCTTGGCTATTAGGTTTGCACCAATCATTAGCCTAAAAAGTAGTGAATTTTAATGACTTCCACTATCCTGATAGGTGGAAGTATTTTTCATAGTTGACAACTCCCCTACCCAAAGCTTATGGGCTGATCACCTACTAGAAGAATAAGAACCCTTCCCCAAAAAAGCTAATCATTATTCTTTTAGATACACCGATCTACATTCAATTTTCCCCCTAAACAATTGTAAACCAATGGTGTTCCCACATTATGGTAAATATCAAAACCCCTTAGAAGGAATGTAATTTGTAAACATCTGCCAAAAACCAATGCACTATGAAAAACCAACTTCTATTAACCAACAAATTATTTATTGTCGTTTTTACAGTTCTTATATTTAGCTCCTCTATTACTTGGGCACAGATTGGTTCTGTTGTATTAGAGGTAAGACAAGATCCCAATAGTGTCATAACTGAGCCTCATAAGGCTGAGCTTATCTTTGTAGGTAAAAGACCAAGGGTAACTTCTCCCACTGGGGAAGTACGTACTAAAGTTATTCCTCTACAGAATGGAAAAAAATTATTGCTTATTGAGCTTGATCAACCCCAAGGGCAGAGGGAGAATACAGCTAATCCACAAATCAGTTTTCTTACTGTCGAAGCCCCAGTGGTAAACTTTGCTGTTGGACAAAATATTGAAATGACTGAGGCTGGAGCTATTACCGATCCTGCTTCTGTTTTTAATGAGTTGGCAGCTGCCTCTTCCCAAAACAATATTGCCAGGCAAGAAATGTTGAGCCCTAGGGTGGAATTTGAATTTGTGGATGAAACACCTGAGGAAAGGCAAGAAGAAAAGCCAAGCATTAAGGAAAGTGAAAACTTTTATATAGCTTATGAAGGCGAAGGTTCAAAAAAAGCTGTCAGTGAAAAACATCATTCTCCTTTTGGTAACATTACTGTGTTGTTAGAGACTTTTCAAACCCATCAAGGGAATCCTAATATGCCACACCTGTTGGAAATCCTCCTTTTTGGAAATCCCCCAGCTGTGATGTCCAACCGGGAAGATGTAAGTGTTGAGATAATTGATTTGGGCGGGGGTTTGAAAGCAATGATTATTGGTGTTAACACTTCCACCCAAGAAAAGGCAGATGAAAACGGAACAGTAGTGCTTCAAGAGGAAACTACCTTATTGTTGGCAAATCCCGCTTTACTTGACATGGATACCAAAAGCAAAAGGGAGATAATAATGTCTCAAGAATATTTTGCCTCATTTACGTATAAAGATGCGGAAACAGGAGGAGAAGAAAAGGAAAATACTGCTAGGGCTAACAGCTCTAAACACCATGAAAAACAACTTAAATTATCGCCCAACCCTGCCATTAATTATTTAAGTCTGGAGATGGATCAAAACCTATCTAATCAAGAGATCAATATTGTAATGAATAGTATTTCGAGAAAAGGAACCTTTGCCATTTCACCCAAGCATATCAAATGGGAAGGCAAATCTTTGATTATGGATTTAAGCCATTATTCCCTGGATCCTGGCATTTATATAGTGCGCATGCAGGTAGGAGATGAATTATTACCAGCACAACGAGTTGTTATTAAATGATTTAACAAAAAAATTAGTTGTCTTTAAATGCATAAACTAAAAGAGACAAACAACTCTCTTGGCAATTAACCATGGGAGTTGTTTTTTTTATTCTTCCACCTTTTTGTTAGGT
>NZ_SMMB01000704.1 GCF_009711365.1 Xanthovirga aplysinae
GAATAAAAATTAATTCTTTTATTGAAAAACGTTAGTTCTGAGAAATCTAAGGTATTAAGAGTAAACAAGAGCTTTATTGGATATTTTCGACAAAATATCCAATGCTCTTATACAATCTTCCCTACTGACATCTAAATGTGTTACCAATCGAATTCTTTTGTCAGACAAAGAAAGGAAAAGTAGGCCTTCCTTTTTTGCTTCGGCAACTAGCTGTTGCGTACTGACATTAGGGTCTGTAATATCTAAAATGACCATATTCGTTTGTGTTTTGATTATATCCACTGAAAACCCATCAATTTTATTTAAGCCTAGGGCCAAGAGTTGTGCATTTTCATGATCATCCTGAATTTTTTCTCGGTGATTTCGTATTGCATAAAGCCCTCCTGCCGCCATAATTCCTGCCTGGCGCATAGAACCTCCCAAAATTCTACGTAATCGATAAGCTTTTTTCATCACCTGCTCATTTCCTGCCAGTAAAGAACCTACAGGAGCTCCCAAACCTTTCGACAGGCATACAGAAACAGTGTCAAAACCTTTTGTGAGTTCATCTAAAGGAACATTATAGTAGGTAGATGCATTCCAAAGTCTAGCACCATCTAAGTGTTTGGAAAGATCCAATTCATCAGCAGCCTCTAATACTTTTTGAACTTCCTTCCGATCCCAAGTAACCCCTCCACTTACATTGTGTGTATTTTCAATGGAAATTAATGTTGTAGGAGCAAAATTTACATTGTCTGGTTTGTAATGAGTTCTTACAGCGTTAGCATCGTATCTGCCATCACCCGGTAAAACCGTAATTTGAACGGAAGATATAAAACCTGTTGCTCCCGATTCAAACATCCAATTATGCGCATTTTGTCCTACAAAAATATCATCACCAGGCTGTGTTTGCGCCTTAATTGCAATTTGATTTGCCATGCTTCCCGTTGGCAAAAACAAAGCTTTTTCTTTCCCAAGCAAATTTGCTATTTCTTCTTCAAGTTCTAACACGGTTGGATCTTCTCCATACATATCGTCTCCTACCTCTGCATTGGCAATGGCTTTACGCATGGCCTTCGTCGGCTTTGTTACCGTATCAGACCTCAGGTCAATGATTTTATTTTGAGTCATAATTCTTCTACTTTTTTAATAGAGGATTCCCCATGTTTTACAAGGTCGTCGAAATAATCTCTTATTTCTTCAAAATGGGGATAGGCTACCCCAATACAACCACCAAAATCAGGATGTTTTTTAGCCTTCAATAATGAATCAATGACGCTTTGGTCCCAAATGATGTTATAATTTTCATCTATTTCCCCAACTTTTAAGGTGAGGTTTACTGGGCACACATAAACATTTGGATAAACCACACCGAATAATCTTTCACCCGCTACACAATTTCCTACACCTTCAGGAAAGCCCATTACCTCTACTCCCCAGTTTCCAAAATCTTCGCTAACACTTAATTGTACAGATCCCGGATGCTCCTCGTACACCTTTTTCATTGTTTTGTAGGACTGAATAGTGTCTTCCTTAGTCATACGGAGTTCAGGATATATACCTTGAACATCTGCAAAACGATTAAAGCGAATGACATCTACCCCTAATTTTTCACAATGATCAAAATAAGATTTCACACTTTTTTCGGACATATTTTCCCGGCTGAGTGTGAAGGTAAGTATGATCTTAAAGGAGTAATCTCTCTTCTTTTCAAAGTTGCGAATATTTTTAATAGCATCTATCACTACGGTGGGTTGAGTAAGCCCTTTAAAATCTTTTTCTTTGTTTTCCGTCCCGTGGCTTGTCATAATAATGGTGTCAATCTTATTTTTGACACATAAGTCCAATAATTCTTCATGATTGTCTTGTAACAAGGGCCTTCCACTACTCCATGCGGCATTCTCAAAATACCATTCATCGTTTTTATAAAATAATTCAGTCTTTAAGTACTTTCCATTTTCAGCAAAGCTGTCAGACACCATAGGAATGACAGTATAGCCTTTTTTAGCCAAGCCTCTAATCCTCTGAAGCGCTACTTCTGGCTCTTCTACGTGTTCGCTTAAATGATCTCTTTTTAACCAGCAAAACTCGCACATGGCTTTGCATGTTTTCTTCCCCAACCTAGTATCTATATAATAATGCAATTCTGTTTTTGATGGATCTGTATGATCATCATAAATAATGGGCTTTTTCATAAAATTTAAGTAGTTAGTAGTTTGTTGTTTATAATTGTTTTAAGGTTTTTCAGTTCTTCTTTTGTTGTAAGATAGGAGGGTGAAAAGCGTATATAACCATGCCATAATGCTGTGTGAATATTATTGTTGATGAAATGGTCGTGGAGTTCTTTCGTACTTAGTTTGGGGTGCTTTACTGATAATATTCCCGAAGGGCTTTCTTTTTGAATCTTATTTTTCAAATAGGTTTTAAATCCAGCTTCTTTTAAGAAAGTATGAAGATAGCTTACATGGCGAAGTGTTTTTTCTTCTATGTTGGGGGCGGAATTAATAATGTTAATAGCTTCATTTAGCCCCACGATTGCACCAATATTTAATGAGCTATATTCAAATTTTCTTGCATCAGAAAAAAAGCGAATGGGAAATTTCGGAGCAAAAAGGTTGTCTTCCTCTAGGGCATCCATACCTACAAAAGTGGGGGTTATCCTTTGGATAAATTCCTTTGAACAGTAGATAAAGCCAGTGCCTACTGGGCCCATTAGCCATTTCCATCCACATGTGGCTAAGGCTGAAATATGGGATTTTTGTACATCTAATTCTATAAGCCCTGCACTCTGAGCAGCATCCACAAAAAAGTCAACACCATTCTCTTTACAAAATTTACCTATTTCATCAATGGGTGCTCTATATCCGGAAAGGTAACCAATATGACTAAGCGCAAGGATTTTTGTTTTGGAATGAAGATGTGATTGGATTAAACCTAAATCAATTACTCCTCTATTGGTGGGAATAAAATCTACTTCTACCCCTATTTTTTTTAAACTCAACCAGGGATATACATTTGCTGGATATTCATTATCAGGAATTAAAACTCTATCTCCTTTTTGCCAATTGTATCCATTGGCTATAATATTAATTCCTTCTGTGGTGTTACCAGTAATCCCAATATCCTCTTGGGTGCAGTTAATTAATTTTGAAATTCCGATTTTAAGGGAAGAAATGGCCTCTTGGGCCATGACTTTTACGCCAGCTTTTCCCTCCGATCCGTGTATTTTATTGTAGAGATTTATTTTCTCAATGACTGATGGCTGTAATCTTCCTACACCTGCAGTGTCTGCATAAATTATCGTTGCTTTCAATTTCTAATTTCCTATTAATAATTTTGATAGGTTTTAAATTTTGGCTCACTAACTATTTGTTTTGAGTAAAATTTCTATGTCGATAGGAATAGTAGGTAATTGACATTAAAAT
>NZ_SMMB01000472.1 GCF_009711365.1 Xanthovirga aplysinae
AGTGTAATAATGGAAAATGGATGAATTTTTAGTCTTTGATTTCAGTTTGTTGTTTAGGCTTTAAGAAATTCGTTTGTAGTTTTTCAAATTTGGAAAATGGAAGAAGCAGATTATCAGATTGGAGAGAAAATCGTTTTAACCCATGGGATAATGGGCGTTGAGGTGGATTTTAAGAATGAAGAGTGGATTCCTGTTGGGACCGAAGGAGTAGTGAATGACTACCATATTGGGGGAACCTATCGGATCGTATTCCTGATAAAGGGGGAACCTTTTAGATGTGTGGTAAATAAACAATATTTAAAGGCAGCCATTAAAGGGGCAGCTGCCTAATGCTATTTATAAAACATTATGGGCATTCTTTGGAGATGCTCTTAATGCTTGCTTTTATATTTGAGAGGCACATGGACTACTTTTTTCGTTTTGAAAAAGTCTTCCTGGAAGTAATCCGATAAATTATAAATGACAAAATTGCTTTGGGCTTCTTCTAATTCTTCACTCAATTCTCCCCCTTTCAGGTAAAGAATGCCATTTTTTAATGTGTGGTTTGATTCCTTTTTGACTTTGTTACGCACCCATTTACGAAATGCTGCTAAGCGGGTAACTGCTCTACTGATGATAAAGTCGTATTCCCCTTTTATGTTTTCAGCTCTTATTTGTTCTGCTTTAACATTTTCCAGGCCTAAAGCCTCACTAATCGCATTTACCACCTTTATTTTCTTACCGATGGAGTCTACCAGATGAAATTGTGTTTCAGGGAATAGAATCGCTAATGGGATACCAGGAAAACCACCTCCGGTTCCGACATCTAATATTTCGGCTCCTTTATTGAAGGTCATTACCTTTGCAATCCCTAAAGAATGTAAAACATGACGAAAGTAAAGTTCATCTATATCTTTTCTGGAAATGACATTGATTTTAGCATTCCATTCGGTATACAGGTCGTACAACTGGCCGAATTGCTTTTTTTGTTTGGGGGTTAATTCTGGGAAATAGCTAAAAATGAGTTCTACAGTCTGCATGAAGGCTTTTGGAAAATGAAAAAATTCTAACTAATCGGCAAAGGTAGCATAATTAATATTGAGGAGTTAAGAATGAAGGGTGAAAATGAACAATAAGAATTAAGTATAATAAATGAAATTTATTAAGTCCTAACATTTAAATCCTAATTCTTAATTCCTTAAATGTGCTGTTCCTTTCCTTTCACTAAATCATACATGAGTTCACGGGCTCGGTGTAATTGTGCCTTTACGGTTCCCAGGGGAGCACCTAATTCTTTGGCAATTTCCTCATAAGAAAGCTCGTCAAAATACCTGAGTTTCACCAATCGTTGGTATTTTGATGGTAATTTGGTGACAAACATCCGTACTAACTCAATTTTCTGGCTTTTAATGGCTTCTTCCTGTGGGTCCAGATTTTGGTCCTGAACATCAATATTTACCGCTTCCCCGTTGTCATTTTTAAAAGAGGTGTTTAAACTGAGAGTTTCCAATTTCTTCTTACGAATAAAGTCGATGGAATTATTTGTAGCGATACGAAAAAGCCATGTGCTAAAGGTGTAATCCTTTTTAAAGCGATGCAGGTTTTTAAAGGCTTTAGCAAAAGCCTCAATTGTAAGGTCTTCTGCATCATCCACATTTCTTACCATTTTGAGAATCATATGATATACCGGCTTTTTGTAGCGCTTCATAAGCTCTGCATAGGCGTGATCATCATTTTCCTCTGTGGCTTTATCAATGAGTTTAAAGTCTTGTAAAGCTTTTTCTGAGAAGTGCTTTTTTTTATTTACTTCCATCTAACTTGTT
>NZ_SMMB01001062.1 GCF_009711365.1 Xanthovirga aplysinae
TGGGCTCAGGATCAGAATGTCTCTGGTGTGGTGACATCAGAAGAAGATGGACTTGGACTGCCAGGTGTGAACGTGGTGATTAAAGGAACATCCAATGGTGTACTAACAGATTTTGATGGAAAATACTCTGTTAGTGTACCTGAGGGTGGTACATTGGTATTCTCTTTTGTGGGGATGGTAACTCAAGAAATTGAAGTGGGTTCAAAATCCATAATTGATGTGGCATTGGCATCAGATGTGAAACAACTGGAAGATGTAGTTGTAACAGCCATTGGTATTGAAAAGGAGAAGCGTACCTTAGGATACGCAGTACAGAACGTAGATGCTAATGACCTTCGAAATGCCCAAGAATCTAACTTGGTGAATGCTTTGGCAGGTAAGGTAGCTGGTGTTCAGATTAATTCATCTGGAGGGCAGGCAGGTTCCTCTTCCAGGATCACTATTCGAGGTTCTTCTTCCTTAACAGGAAGTAATCAGCCATTATTTGTAGTGGATGGGGTGCCAATGAATAACAGCGAGAATGTGGGTAACCCAAATGAGTCCACCTTATTTAACGGAACAGCGACAAACAGGATAGCCGATATTGATCCTAACAATATTGCAGATATGAGTGTCTTAAAGGGAGCTGCTGCTACCGCGCTTTATGGATCAAGAGGGGCTAATGGAGTGATCATGATTACTACCAAAAGAGGGTCAAGCAATAAGCCTACCATCAATGTAAGTTCAAAAGTAGGGGTCTCTGAGGCTATAATTAGTGGTTATCAGAATTCCTATTTGCAAGGAAATAATGGTTTATATAGAAACGGTTTGCCTGAAGGTCAAGGTGGATATGCTGAAGAGGAAGGTGCAAACCCTCAGACTACTACAAGTTGGGGGCCTCATAAAGATCAAGTGAGTCAGGCAGTTATTGACGCCATTGGAATGCCGCAGGTCTACGATCCACGAGAGGAGTTTTTCAGAACAGGGTTAAGTTTAGAAAATAATATTAACCTAAGTGGAGGTAAGGAGAATTTGACTTATTATATGTCATATTCTAATTTGGATGAAAAAGGTATTGCTCCTGGAAATGAATTTATTAGAAATTCCTTCAACACAAGACTGGATGGAAAGTTAAGTGATAAATTAACCTATGCGGGGTCCTTAACTTATACAAACTCTCAAAATGATCGTTTGCCAGAAGGAAATGGATCAAGATCTTATATGTATAATTTATTTTCCTGGCCAATCAGTCAAAATATTAATAACTACTTGACAGAGGATGGAGAACAATACGCTTATAGTGCTTCCCGAAACAATCCATTTTGGTTGGTCGATCACAACCTAAGAAGAAGTGTGGTGGATCGTTTCTTCTTAACGCAAACCTTTACTTATGAAATTGCGCCTTGGTTAAAAGTTTCAAATGTATTTGGTTATGACACCTATACAGATCAGACCACAGAAGAAACAGATATTGGTACAGTGGGCGCTCCTGATGGACGTATGTCAACAGGTACTATAAAAAATCAGGAATACAATAATGACCTTTTGTTTATCTTTAATAAAGATCTAAGTGATAAAATCAATTTGAATGGTATTGTAGGGGGAAATCTTAATGTCAGAAATTTCCACAGAGAATTTATTTGGGGTCAAGAGTTGAGTATTCCTGGATTCTTCGATATCTCTAATGCCAGTAGTGTTAATGCATTTGAGTTTGATTCACAGTACCGTCAATTAAGTGCTTTTGCTCAGGCAACCTTAGAATATGACGACATGGTGTTCTTAAATGTGAGTGGACGTAATGACTGGTCTTCTTCACTTCCTTTAGATGCTAGAAGTTTCTTTTATCCATCCGTATCCCTAGGTTTTGATTTTACCAGAGCATTGGGTATTTCTGATAATAATATTTTGTCATATGGTAAAATTAGAACATCCTGGGCCCAAGCTGGTAATACTGCCGATCCTTATGGAGTCGATCAGACCTTCGAGCAGGTTGCCCCTGGTGATGGAGTTAGAGGTACTATCTCAGTGCCAACTCAGGGATATAATGGTTTCTTGATCAATAATACTTTAGCTAATAATTTTCTTACGCATGAGTTGACTACGGAAAAAGAAATCGGTGCGGATTTGAGATTCTTTAATGGAAGATTGGGAGTTGATTTTACTTATTATGATAAAGTGACTGATGACCAGATTATTCCGGCTCCAACTGCACCGTCTGTAGGTTATACATCTCAGGTATTGAATGTTGGAGAAGTACAAAATAAAGGTATAGAGTTAACTCTTACCGGTACACCTGTTGATATGAAAAATGGCTTTCGATGGGATATTCAACTGAATTATGCCAAGAATAAAACAGTCGTAAATGAATTAGCGGAGGGTGTGGAGTCCATCTTCATGTATGGGTTTACTTCTCCTCAAATTCGTGCAGATGTTGAGAATGGTTATGGAGTAATTTGGGGACAACCTTTTGCAAGAACAGAAGATGGCCAATTGATCATTGGTGAAGATGGCTTGCCAACTTATGCGGATGAATTGGGTGTTATCGGGCAAACACAACCTGATTGGACAGGTGGTATCCGTAATACATTCAGCTATAAGGGATTGACTTTATCTGCCTTGTTTGATGCAAGAATGGGTGGTGATATTATGAACATGGACTTGTATTACGCTTCTTACTATGGTACTCCTGAAGTAACAGAGGACAGAGGAAGTAAAATAGTTTGGGAAGGTGTAACGGCAGATGGGCAACCAAACACAAAAGAGGTGACAAAAGACCAAGCTTATTATCAGAATTTTTATTCTTCTTCAGATGAGTTGTTTGTTGAGGATGGTAGCTTCGTCAAATTAAGAGAGTTAAGTTTAAGTTATAATTTGCCTTCTAAATGGTTGAAAAAGACGCCTTTCCAAGCGGTTAGTTTCTCTGCAACAGGTAGAAACTTGTTTATCTGGAGTAACTTCTCTTATTGGGATCCGGAAGGTAACCTAGGTGGAAATGGAAATGGACAAGGCTTCTACCATGCTGTTACGCCTGGTACAAGATCTTACTCCTTTGGTTTGAATGTCACTTTATAAAGTTCAAGAAATGGACACATATAGTGATTATTAAATTCTTTAAATAAAGCCATTTTTTAAAATTTAAGCGAATATGAAAAAGATAAATATATTATTTTTAAGCTTACTTACGCTGTTTTTTAGCGCATGTGACGATTTTTTGGATGTAAATACCGATCCAAATAATCCTACAGAAGTTTCCGAACCTTTATTGTTGACAGGGATTATAACAACCTTTGCCTATGAGATGGTAGGAGGTACACCAGTACGGGTTTCTAGTAACTGGGTGCAGCAAACTGCATATAATACTGATATTCCTCACCAAGGGACTTATCAAATGACGGAGAATGATGTCAATAATACTTGGACTTTTACTTCTTATCCACTCATGGAGAACTGTAGGGTTTTGGCAGAGCTTGCAGCAGAGCATGAGGCCTATGATTATGAAGGAATTGCTAAAATTATTTGGGCGTGGAATTTAAGTATTACTACGGATTTGTATGGTAATGTTCCTTATTCTCAAGCATGGAAACCTTTAGAATTTCCTCAGCCTGCATACGATAATCAAAAGGATGTTTATTCCGCTATGCAGGCCATGTTGGACGAGGGCATTGCAGCAATTGATAAAGGGTCTAATTATGGGACTAAAGTAGGTGGTGAAGATTTTATTTACCAGGGAGATCTGGCAAAATGGAAAAAATTAGCCTATACCCTAAAAGCTAGACTGCACTTAAGATTGACTTATGCACCTGGCATGGATCCGGTTCAGCAGGCAGATCTTGCCTTAGCGGCTTTAGGGAATGCATTTGTTAGTAATGATGACGATGCGCAGTATGGGTATTTATCTGATCCTGGACAGGAGAACCCTTGGTACCAATATGCTATCGATGGTAAGTGGACTCTTCGTTACCAAATGAGTGATCACTACATTGAACTTTTAAAGGGATTAAATGATCCAAGAATACATGCTCAGGCTGATCTTGTTGCGGCAGAGGAAGATGAAGAAGGAAATGTGGTAGTGCCTGCTCAATATGTAGGACATGTAAATGGTACTGTAGCTCAGACTGTTGGATCAATATCTCCTTTAGGTTCATTTTACAGTGCTGCAGATGCTCAATTATATATGATTACCTATCCTGAAGTTAAATTCATGGAGGCAGAAGCTAAATTCATAAAGCGTGATATTGCTGGTGCCGAAGTTGCTTATCAGGAAGGTATTAGAAACTCATTTGATAAATTGGCAACAGGCATTATAGAAGGTGGAATTGCTAGTGGTGAGCTTGCAGAAGATGCGACCGTCACAGCTTTGGTTGATGAGTACATTAATGCTCATGGAACATTGGCTACTGCCAGATCTGAAGCTTACAATCAGATTATGACTCAAAAGTATATTGCTAACTTCTTGAACTTCGAAGCCTATAATGACTGGAGAAGAACAGGATTCCCTGAAATTTCAGTTGTTCCTGAGCCATTTGTTGCGGCATTAACTACTCCTGCATTAAGATGGAGTTACCCTTCTAATGAAATTAGCTATAATGCTACTAATTTTGCAGCTCAAAATGTGCCTATTGGTTCCAATGCAGGGACCGTGCCAGTATGGTGGGATTCTTGCGATGATTGTGTTAATCAAGTAATTAACTAAATACCTTGGCTGATATAAATCACTGAAAGGCTTAATTTAAGGCAAAAAAGCGGTGTGTATATTCTATACGCACCGCTTTTTTATTGTTTTTTTATGCACCTCTCGTATAAATCTATATTCATAATGCATTATCTATTCTAGTGTTAAAATAAAAATTATTTACTTTTATAAGTAAAATTAGCGCTTGTAAAGGAAATATTCCTTCATTGGATATTGCCTTTTCGATTAGCACTTTTAACATTCACAAAGGAAAATAGAAATCACCATCCTCGGTTTTAAAGCGGAATTTCATCACATGAGGCCACAAGGGGGAAACCAGTTGTTTTTCCCACACATTTAAGTCTTCAAGCAAATCTTTAACAACAGCCGGCTTTTTTTCCAGAAGGTTTTTTTGTTCTGTTTTGTCTTTATTGAGATTGTATAAAACCGCATTGTCAGACTCTTCATCTATGATTAATTTCCATTGGTCTTTTCGGATTGCTTTTAGCTTCCCCGTTCTCCAGTAAAGGGCTTTATGAGGTGGGCTTATTTTTTGACCATTTAAATGGGGAATCAGATTGGTTCCATCAAAGGGGCGATCGTCAGGTAATTTACTGGATGAAGCTGCTGCCGAGGTTGCAAAAATATCTAAAGCGGAAACAGGGGCTTTATAATGAGTGGATGCAGGGATTTGCCCTTTCCATTGCATCATGAAGGGCACATTCACTCCTCCTTCGAAGTTGGTAAATTTTCCTCCTTTTAGGGGAGCATTATCGGTTGCCCGGGTGTAGGTGGCACCACCATTGTCACTGATAAAAAAGACGAGGGTGTTTTCTTCCAATTCAAGTTCTTTTAATTTATCCATGATTTTTCCTACGGCTTCGTCCAAGGCGGCAATCATGGCATAATACACTCTTTTATTGCGATCAGAAATGTGGGTCAATTGATCAAAGTGCTCCTGGGTGGCTTGAAATGGGGTGTGAGGGGCAGAAAAAGGAACATAAAGGAAAAAGGGTTTGTTTTGATGTTTTTCCATGAATTGTGTGGCCTCTTCTGCAATTCGAGGTGTTAGATATTCATCTTCCTCAATGATTTTATCATTTCTTCGTAAAGCGCTGGTGCCCTTACGACCTTTTTTCCAAATAAATTGGTCAGAAAAGTCAAAATCATGCTTTTGATTCACTATGCCCGGTTTGTCGGGAGGAGCATATAGTGAATAGGCCTCGTAAAAACCATACTGATAGTGGAACCCTCGATTATTTGGGATAAGGTCTTTGCTATAACCTAGATGCCATTTTCCTATGATGGCCGTTTGGTATCCTTGTTTTTGAAGTAATTCGGCAAGGGTAATTTCCGTCAAAGGCAACCCTTGTTTGTGCATATGCTCTTGTGAAGGCTTGGTGGGATTGTTATTGACTAACCAGTTTCCAGTTTTAACAAAGTATTTAAAGGCCAGGTATTCCAAACGATTTTTGGGATAGCGTTCATGAATGATGTATTCATATCCAAATCGTTGTTGGTACCGGCCCGTCATCAAACCAGCTCGGGAAGGGCTGCAAATAGGGGAGGTGATATAACCTTCTTCAAAAGTTACTCCATTTTGCCCTATGGCATCAATGTTTGGGGTGTGAATGAAAGGGCTTCCATAATGAGAAATATCTGTTTTTCCCAAATCATCTGCAACGATAAGTAGGATATTGGGCAATTGGGTAAGATCTTGTTCTTCCTTGGAATGATCTCTTAAGAAACTTTCTCGTACTGCTATCTTTTCTTTATCAAAATGAATAGGGTGTTTGTCACTGCTTAATGGCCATAACAAATAGGCAAGGAGGAGACCGATTATAATCAGGAATAGTCCGAATCTTTTTTTATTAATTAAGAGCAAGGGTAATTTGGTAGGTTAGATTGTTGAAAGGAAATTAAATTTTGGAATAATGCACCACCCTCTAAACTGCACAGTTTATAAGCAGTCATTTTGGTCTAAAATAGCTAAAAAAGTCAAGATATTGTATTGCTTGTTAAAGAAAACATACAAAATATTATCGAATAATACTCATGGACTAGTTGTTGTTTTTATTGGTGTTATTATTCAAGTGGGGGTCTTTTATCCTATTTGGTTGTGAAAAAGAAATATAATTTAGTGTAACTTTTTGGTATTAATTTGTTAGAATAAATTCTGATTCTTTTTAATTATTAATAATTAGTATTTATCCCATTTATTATTTTTTATCGCATAATGTTGAGAATTGGCGGAAGCCCTAAGAGTTCATATTAAAATATTTCCTCCTAGAATTAGTAGTTTATTTTTAAATACTTTGTAGAAGACCCATAAATGAGCAAGGATCCCATTTTTTGATATTCATTTATTCACAAATATTTTGAATTTTGTCCATATGATTTTATCCAGTTTTTGGGGGATCCAATGGGTGGAGAAATTATATATCGGACTTGTGGATGTTTAAATATTTTTTATTCTATTCTGGTACCACTTGTTTTTATCAAGATTGCTGTAATGGCCTATCCTTTTGCTACGTTAAGCTTTATTAAATTGAAAAATATAAG
>NZ_SMMB01001199.1 GCF_009711365.1 Xanthovirga aplysinae
CAACTGAGTTTTGATGCGAGGTAAGTCCTTCTTAAACTTCTAGAAATCTAATTTCTCCCAAATTTTCCTTTTTGATTTTTTTCCCGGAAAACCAATTCAGGGTTATCACTTAATTGAGAACTAGTTAATTCGGATTATTTAATGGTATCAGTTTTTTTGTTAAAGTCTTATTATGATAACTAGCTAGGAACAAAGAAATTTGTGGGAAATTGAGTGCCTTAGAAATGCACATTGATGAGGAATTACCGCTGTTTTTCCTTTGTGTTTTTAAAAGAGCATTTTTATCTCTTGGTTATGATACTATTTAAGGGTAATTATTTTTCTGAAATTACAATAAGTAAGCTTTACTTATCGTACTTAATTATCAGGGCCGAAGTACCATAAAGAAAAGATTGAATTGAAAGATTTCAGGCTTTTACCTGCTTTGAAGGCCATTTCCTTCATTCAAAGATCAATTTTTTTTGTATTTGAAATATATTTGTCAACTTTGCGCTTTATTACTTGTGTTCTGAAATGTGAAATCAGGACTTTAACCTATGCAAAAGTTAGAAGAGTTTAAGGGCTTATTAGCCTCTCCAAAAAAAATAGTAATTACTACGCATACCAAGCCAGATGCTGATGCTTTGGGATCATCATTGGGTTTAGCCGGCTTCCTAAAAAAGAAGGGGCACGAAGTAGTGGTGATTACCCCCACTGATTATCCCGAATTTTTACATTGGATGGAAGGAAATGATGAGGTCATCATTTTTAATGAAGGAAATGAAAAAATCTCCGGCCAATGTGTAGAGGCTGCTGATGTCATCTTTTGTTTAGATTTCTCATGTCTTAATAGAATTAATGAGTTGGGAGAAATGGTGAGACACTCTTCGGCAAAAAAGGTATTGATTGACCATCACCTGGACCCGGAACCTTTTGCAGACTTTGAGCATTGGAGTACTAAAGCTGCCGCTACAGCTGAGCTTGTGTATGACCTAATTCTAGACATGGGGGAAACTCATTTAATAAATAAGGACATCGCTGAATCGCTCTATGCGGGAATTATGACTGATACAGGTTCCTTTAAACATTCCAACACAACCCAACATGTACATTTGGTCGTAGCACAGTTAATAGAATTAGGCGCGGATATTGCTAAGGTAAGTAAACTGATTTATGACAATAATTCTCTAAATCGTGTTAAGTTTTTGGGTTATTGTCTAAGTGAAAAGCTTGTTGTGAATGAGGAGGCAAGAGTCGCTTATTTTGCATTGAGCGCCCGGGATCTTAAACGTTTCCAGTCCAGAACAGGTGATACGGAAGGTTTAGTAAATTATGCTTTGTCGCTAAAAGGAGTGGTAATGGCTGCCATGATCGCTGAAAGAGAGGAAGGAATTAGGATATCTTTCCGGTCGGTAGGGGATTTTGCAGTAAATGAATTTGCCAAATATCATTTTGGAGGCGGTGGACATAAAAACGCTGCAGGGGGAACTTCCGAACTTAGCTTTCAGGATACCGTGGATAAATTTGAAAAATTACTTGATGAGTATAAACCTATATTAAACGCTTGTAACCAAAAAATTGATTTAGATGCTTAGAATGAAAAACATTGGACTGGCACTTGTTGCCTGCTCCTTATTATTGACGTCGTGTGCTAAGGATAAATATAAAAAGACAGATTCCGGATTATTGTATAAATACATTAAGAAAGGGGATGGAAAAAAAGTAGAGGATGGAAAAATTCTGACATTGAACATGGAATATTTCAATGAAAATGATTCTTTGTTGTTTTCTACCCTGAAACAACCTTATCCAATGCCGCTCCAATATAATGATTCCATCTTTAGCCTTACTCCGGGTGGAATTGAGGAAGGGTTCAGTATGTTGACCAAAGGAGACAGTGTGTCGTTCAAGGTTTCTGCTGATAGCCTGTTTAAAAACACCTTTAGGGCACCTATGCCTCCTGATATTAAAGCAGGTTCTTTAATTCGTTTCGAAATTGGGGTTGTGGATGTAGTTACGGAAGAAGAGTATAGGGAGATGCAATTAGAGGCTTTCCGTAAAGAGCAGGAAAAAGCAGCTAAGGAAGCGGAAGAGTTATTGAAATCAGATATCGAAATCATTGAAAAATTTCTGAAGGAAAACAATTTAGAGGCACAAAGCACTGAATCTGGGCTTCGGTATGTTATCACGGAGGAGGGTTCAGGACCAAAACCTGAAAAAGGAGATAAAGTAAGTGTTCTTTATAGCGGAGCCTTATTGGATGGAACAGCATTTGATGCTAACCAGGATCGGGAAAAACCTTTCCAATTTGTAATAGGGGTTGGTCAGGTAATTCCAGGATGGGATGAAGGGATTGCTTTATTGAATAAGGGCTCTAAAGCTAAAATCTTTATTCCCTCTCCATTAGCATATGGTCCTAGACAAAGAGGAGAAGTTATTAAGCCAAATTCTATTCTTGTGTTTGAAGTAGAGTTACTTGATGTAGAAAAGAAATAAGATAATTATGAATTGTAAATTTGGAATCGATTGACGCGATTCCATATAAAAGAAATCCAATGTTTTCCCGTTATGACATTGGATTTTTTTATTTCTTCGCTGGGGAAGTGCATTTTGATAGGAAAATAATTTTTCCTCACCAACTATTCCCCTTATTTTTGCCATTAGTGATTTTTTATTAATCCTTTATAAAATGAAAAACAGAACTTTCCGCAACTCACTTTTTATGCTTCTCACAGTTGTTACTGTAATCCTCAGCGGCTGTAAAAAAGACCAGTATACCAAAGATAAAGAACTCATTGATGCTTATTTAAAGAAGAATAATATTACAGGAACGGTAACTACTGAATCAGGGTTGGTTTACAGGGTCATAAGTAATCCTGATGGAGACCTAGACAGGGGGTATTATATTCCGGATAGAAATGTTCCCAAAGTCAATGAAATTTTTGCTGATATTGGACAAACGGTCAGATTAAATTATGAAGGTCGCTTTTTGGATGATGTAGTTTTTGATAGAAATTCGGCTGGGAATCCTTTGCAGACTCCTATAGGAGTTGGAGGGCTAGTTCCAGGTTTTGATGAAGGGGTTCTACAAATGCCTGAAAATGCTGTTTTTGAGTTTTATATTCCTTCAAAATTAGGGTATGGATCTAGGGGGTCTACAGGCGTCCCAGCTAATTCAGTGCTTATTTTTGAAGTGGAATTGGTTAATATCATTCAAACCGGTTGGGAAGACTCTGAAGAATAGTTCCTTATCAAACATATTTATTTTAAGGTAATTAGGTCTTAAAAGGTTATTGGTTAGGTTGTTTGCTTTCTTGGAATCTATTTGCCATTTTTTATGAGTCATTTGTCAATGAAAATTTTAATATTTTTTATATTAAAGGAAGAGTATTCCCATAATGTGAGAGTATTGTGATTTAATGAAAGATATTAATTGAAGATTATTTTTTTAATTAAGTACATAGTAAAAAACTCCAGGCCATGAGCATTTTTCCCCACCAATCAATTCGTTTTATTGTTTTTTTTGTTGCAATAGTCAGTTTACAATCCTGTTTAAAAGACTCCACCAATCCTATAATGGATCAAATGCAGGAGGATGATAAAGGAGTATCTGATTTTATTACTGGTAATAATATTGATGCGGAAAAGATTCTTGAAGATGCCAACACTTATTACATTTCATTAATAGAAAGTAATGTTGAGGGAAAAAGGATTGAAGAAGGGGATGTGGCGTTCATTTATTATACCATGTCGGTTTTAGGTGGTAATGTGATTGAAAGTTACCAATCGGAAGACGGCGATCCTATTAAAATAAAGCATGGAATTGGAGGCGCTCCTGTTGGCTTGGATATGGCATTGGGTCAAAACATGGGAGAAGGAGAGACTTATAATATCTATCTTCCCTCTTATTTAGCCTATTTTGATAATAGCGTTGAAAATATTATTCCCACACATGCCAACCTTCTTATTGAAGTAAAAATTGTAGAAGTAAAATCTGAAACAGAATTTCAAACATACGAAGATCAGATTATTCAGGATTTTATTTCTGAAGAAGGACTTGTAGATGTGAATAGAACTGAATCGGGATTGTATTATCAAATTCTTGAAGAGGGGGATGGAGATAAACCCGGTAAAGGAACTTATGTGGAAGTAGATTATACAGGTGCTAATTTAGACGGAACTGTATTTGATTCTTCAGAGGGAAAAGAGCCGTTTAGATTTACCGTTGGTGCAGTACCTTTGCAGGTAATTCCAGGCTTCGATGAGGCAGTGGCAATGATGAATAAGGGAGGAAAAAACAAGGTAATTCTTCCCTCTCATTTGGCTTATCAAAATACCAACTTGCCAAAATTTATATATTTTCCAGAAGGACCGGAGCCAGTAGGTATCCTTCAATTTGATATTGAGTTAAAATAATGGGGCCAGGAGAAATGAAAATCTGTTTTGCTACTAACAACCTTAATAAACTCAAGGAAATACAAACTCAGTTGGGAGAGGATTTCGAACTTCTTTCCCTGAGTGATATTGGCTGTGAGGAAGAATTGCCTGAAAATCAACAAACCCTAGAGGGAAATTCAAGAGAGAAAGCCCTTTATGTAGCTAACAAATATAATGTTTCCTGTTTTGCCGATGACACAGGACTTGAAGTGGATAGTTTAGGCGGGGAACCAGGTGTTTATTCCGCTCGATATGCGGGACTCCAGAGGAGTAATGACGATAATATTGCATTGCTTTTGGAAAAACTTAAGCCTTTCAAAGACCGTTCTGCACAGTTTCGAACGGTCATTACCCTTATTTTAAATGGGAAAGAAGTTCAATTTGAGGGGGTAGCAAAGGGTAAGATAACAAAAGAAATTAAAGGAAACGGAGGGTTTGGTTATGATCCTGTTTTTCAGCCGTTTGGTCATGAGAGGACATTCGCTGAAATGTCATTAAAAGAAAAGAATCAAATATCTCATAGGGGAAAAGCGGTAGAAAAGTTGGTGGTCTATTTAAAGCAAGAAGTATAATGATGACCAATTTTTTGTTCATTATTTATGATTGATTTTTCTTATCAATAAAAAAAGCTCAATAGGTAACACTTATTGAGCTTTTAAATGTATTAAGACTTAATCTATAGGAAACTTTTACTTTTTAAAAATTAAAATGATAAAGCCATATATTGTCGGGATTACGGGAGGAAGTGCATCAGGGAAAACCTTGTTCTTAAACAAGTTGGTGGAGCAGTTTAATCAAGATGAAGTATGTTTATTATCCCAGGATAATTATTATCATCCGCTGGAAAAACAGTTGGTAGATGAAAACGGGGTTTACAACTTTGATACTCCTTCTTCCATTGAATTTTCGGATTTGGTAAGAGATATTCAGCAATTAAAAGAAGGAAACAGCCTTTTTAGAAAAGAATACACTTTTGAGAACTTTGACAAGGAAGCTCAAGTATTAAAGCTAAGTGCTGCCCCTATTATAATTGTAGAAGGTATTTTTGTTTTTTATTACCCTGAAGTGGCTGAGCAACTGGACCTAAAAGTTTTTATCGAAACCAAGGAGCACGTGAAATTAAAGCGCCGAATTATTCGAGATAATGCTGAAAGAGGTTACGACCTGGAGGAAGTACTTTATCGATATGAAAAGCATGTAGCACCTACCTATGAGAAATACATTAAACCCTATAAAGAGGAAGCCGATTTAATTATTCCAAATAATGTATGTTTTGATAGTGGATTAGAAGTTCTGGTTTCCCACCTGAAAACAAAGCTAAAAAAGCAGATTGTTCCTATTATTTGAAAATTTAGGTGGATTAAAAGTCGTTATTAAGTAGGGTTCTTAAGTGAAAAATCCCTCTAAAATAAACCATTAATTTAAGTATTATTGGAATATTGTATTCCTATTGTAAATGAAATTTTTGTTCAGAACAAAAGGCATATATCCCCTTCATTACCCTTTGTGCCTCATTAAAATTTATAACTTTGCTCTACCAGGTATGGAAAAAGCATGTTTTTTGTCAATTACAGCAGGACAGTAATTTTTGAGAAAGTAAAAAAGTCATGTCAAAAAAATTCACCGTTATTGGATTAGGACAATTCGGTACTTCGATTGCCAGGCATCTGGCATCAAGGGGGGCTGAAGTATTAGCCATAGATCTGAATATCGACAAAGTGGAAACCATCAAAGATGAGGTTGCCTATGCTGTGGCATTGGACGCAACAGATGCACGTTTGCTAAAAGCCCAAAATGTACAGGAAATGGATGCTGTGGTGGTGGCTATAGGCGAAAATTATGAGGGACTTTTGTTGACAGCTGTAATTTTATTAGAACTTGGTGTTGCTCGGGTGATTGCAAGGGCCACTAACCCTCAGCAACGGCTAATCTTAGAAAAAGTCGGCGTACAGGAAATCCTTTCTCCTGAAGATACGGTGGGAAAATCCGTCGCTGAGCAGTTACTTCATCCTAATCGTCGATCTTATTTATCCCTTCCTGATAATTATGAAATCGTTGAAATTAATACTCCTCCCCGTGTAGCAGGTATGACACTTAGGGAGATTGACTTGAGGAATCGATATCAATTAAATTTGATAACTATACGAAGGGTATTTAAGGAAAAGATAGAAGGTAGAGTGGTGGATACGGAACATATTATTGGGGTTCCTAAGGGAAGCACTGTACTCATGGAGTCTGATATTATTATCCTCATTGGAAAAGGCTCAGATATAAATATGTTTATAGATATCAATAAATAAACGTTTGATCAACTTGCTTTTATGAGGGATATGTTTAGATTTGCGAGATATTTAAATGAGAGAATTTGACAAAATATCGAAATTTTGCCTAAAAGGGTTATGGGTGCTTTTTTCAGTATGGGCAGTAGTAATCCTTATTTCTCATGAGCCCATTCGGCAACATATTGAATCGGATTTAGAGAAAGAAGTTACCAGAGAACAGACCGATTCAAAGGATAAAGTGCCTTCTTCTGATTCCGAGATCGCTTTTATTAAGGTTGCTGAGGCTGTAGTTCCTGTGATGCAGTTTAGTGCCGCTTTGGATCTTTATGCCATTATTGAGCAGCCTAATTTTATTCCAGTAACCGAATTTGCGTTAGAGCGAAATTCTACTCCGGCTCTAATGCTCCACCCTTATTTTAAAACCCTCTTCAGGCTGATCATACAGCCCAATGCACCCTGAATACTTTTTATTATTCCCATTTTTAAACCTTTCAAGGAGCAATGAAAGATTAATAGATGAAGTGAATTCACTGCATTTATTTATCATTTATTGAAGAAAGGATCAAAAAATGTCATAAACCAGGCTTTTGATAGTATTTTGATTTATAGTTTTTTCTACTCTTCAAAGCCTTTATTATTATTTTCATCCATTAAAGAATAATTTCTAACTCTAAAAATCATAATTACAATGCGAAATAAAGGTTTCGTAATTGCATTGACGGTGATTGTTTCACTGTTATGTATTTATTACTTGTCATTTACCCTTGTATCTCGAGGAGTACAAAATGACGCTAAGCTTTACGCTACGGATGCCAATGGCAATGTGAATTTTGCCAAAAGACAGGCTTATGAGGACTCCGTTTGGAGGGAACCAGTATATAATCTTATGGGGCTTACTTACACCTATCAGCAGGTGAAGGAAACCGAATTAAACCTTGGGCTGGATTTACAGGGAGGTATGCATGTAACCCTTGAGGTTTCTCCGGTGGATATCATAAAAGGATTAAGTGGAAACAGTAAAGATGCTAACTTTTTAGCTGCCATTGATGATGCAAAGAAAGAAAGCAGAACATCGAACAGAAGCTTTACTAATTTGTTTTATGATGCGTATAAAAAAAGGGTTCCAAATGGAAAGTTAAGTGACATTTTTGCCAATTCAGCAAATAAAGACAGAATTTCTTATGGCTCTTCTGATAATGATGTTCTGAAAATTTTAAATGAAGAAGTTGAGCAGGCTGTGGATCGGTCGTTCAATATCTTGAGAACTCGTATTGACCGCTTTGGTACTTCTCAGCCTAATATTCAGCGTTTGGCAGGAACAGGTCGTATTCAAGTAGAAATTCCTGGTGCAGATAACCCAGAAAGGGTAAGAAAATTACTTCAAAGTGCGGCCAAACTTGAATTTTGGAGAGTTGCTGAGTTTCAGGATTTTGCCCCTTCTTTAAATGCCATCAATAGTGTTTTGGTGGCAGAAAAGAAAGTGGAAGCGCAAACTACTGAAGCTACTGATCAGGAAACTAAGCCTGAAGAACAAAAAGAAGATGGGAATGATTTGGCTGCTCAATTAGAGTCTGACCAAACTGATACTACCAACTTGGAAAATCTTGCTGCTCAGCAATCAGAACTTTTTACTTTGATTAAGGCTCCGGGTGGTCTAATTTATGACCTGAATGATACCACAAGGATTAACCAATTATTTAGAAAAAGTGAGGTAAAAGCATTATTACCAGCCAACATGAAATTCTTGTGGTCTGTAAAGCCAATTCAAAAGCTCAATGACGGTACTGAGTTGATGGAGTTGTATGCTGTGGCGAGAGAAAGAGGTGGAAAAGCCGCTTTAGAAGGCGATGTTGTTACAGATGCCCGTCAGGATTTTGATGAGAGAGGTCGGCCAGATGTAAACATGCAGATGAATGCTTCAGGTAGTAAGCGATGGAGAAAGATTACTGGAGAAAATATCGGTAGAAGAATAGCCATTGTTCTGGATGATTACGTATACACTGCACCGGTGGTAAATGGGGAAATTCCAGGAGGAAATTCTTCTATTTCAGGAAACTTCACCATAGAAGAAGCAAAAGATTTAGCCAATATCCTAAAAGCTGGCACCTTACCAGCCCCAACTACTATTGTTGAAGAGGCTATCATTGGGCCAACCTTGGGTAAAGAGGCCCAGTTACAAGGTATTACTTCCATTGTGGCAGGTTTAGTGATGGTAGTGGTCTTTATGATTGCTTATTACTCTAAGGGTGGACTGGTAGCTAACCTTGCATTGATATTCAATATCTTCTTTATTTTAGGAATTCTTGCTCAGTTAAATGCGGCATTGACTCTTGCTGGAATTGCCGGTATTGTATTAACTATTGGTATGGCGATTGATGCCAATGTCTTGATCTTTGAGCGTATCAAAGAAGAAATGGCAGGAGGGCTAAATATTCAGGAAGCGGTTAAGAAAGGTTATAATAAAGCATTTAGCTCTATTTTTGACTCCAATGTGACTACACTACTTATGGGAGCCTTGCTATATACTTTGGGTCAAGGGCCTGTAAAAGGATTTGCAGTTACTTTAATGATCGGTATTGTTTGTTCCTTCTTCTCAGCTGTATTTATTAGCCGATTGTTTATTGATCGAATGAGTAAAAGAGCAAAAGAAGCCAAAATTTCATTGGAGACCCCTCTTTCAAAAAGGTTATTCAAGAATTTGCATTTTGACTTCCTTTCAAAAAGAAAGTTGGCCTATACGCTTTCTACAATTTTTATAACCATTGGAATGGTGATTTTAGTAATGCAGGGTGGTTTGAATCTTGGTGTAGATTTTACCGGAGGTCGAACATATGTAGTACAGTTCCCTGATAAAGTTGTGGCTTCAGATTTAAAAACAGAATTAGGTAGGGACTTTGAGGATGCTGGTACGGAAGTAAAAACATTTGGAGCTGATAATGTATTGAAAGTAACTACTTCTTATCTGATTGATGATGATTCGGATGAAGCCAATGCTCAGGTACAAAAGGCTTTAATTGATGGAGTTCAGAAGTTTACCGGCTTATCGTTTGTTGATAATAGCAAACCAGTAACAGCTAAAAACTTTACCATTGAAAGCTCTTCAAAAGTAGGGGCAACTATCGCCGATGATATTAAAACTTCATCCACAGAAGCCTTCATTGGTGGTTTGATTGTAATATTCTTGTATATCTTCATAAGGTTTAGAAAAATGTCATTCAGTTTGGGAGCCATTATTGCTTTATTCCACGACTCCCTGGCTGTTATTTCTGCCTTTGCTATCGCCCGGCTTCTTGGTTTTGCTTATGAGGTTGACCAGGTATTTATTGCGGCGATGTTAACCATTATTGGTTATTCCATTAACGATACCGTGGTAGTATTTGATAGAATCAGGGAGATGTTAGGCTTGGCTACCTCTAAATCGGATACGAAAACTGTCTTTAATAATGCCATTAATAGTACTATGGGACGTACTTTAATGACTTCCCTAACAACTTTATTAGTAGTATTAATTCTCTTTATATTCGGTGGAGAAGTATTAAGAGGATTCTCTTTTGCATTGTTGGTGGGAATTATGGTTGGTACCTATTCCTCAATTTTTATTGCTACCCCAATTGTAGCAGATCTTTCAAAAAAGATGAAAAAGGAGGTAAAAGCTTAAATTCTAAAATATAGGATTTTAGTTTTAATTATTATGAAAGCCCGAGCTGTTCTTAGTTCGGGCTTTCATTTTTTATTTCTTACCCCTTTAAGTTGAAGTACCTCAAAAATTTCCTCCTGAACCCATAATTCTCCACCATTTTTAAAATCTATTAAAGTATTACTCCTTTTGGCTCTTAATCTGGATATATGCCTTCCATTGACATAAACTTTTTGGTCAAAAGCGGTAAGGGGGAAAAAGTTATTTTTCTTTCCATAGTTATTCCAAATTTCATTGGAAGACTCTAGTATTTTAAAGTCAGCTGCTTCTTGAAAGCACAGTAGGGTATTCAATCCTTCTCCAAAGAAGTAATTAACTTCCTTTATGTCTACTTCTTGGATGGAAGGAAGGCGTGTGTTTTCAGAAATAGGAAGGGATGATTTAGCCATAATAGAGGGAATTAAGAAATTAGAACTTGGAAAGCGAAAGGACAGATTTAAAGTTTCTAAGTGTTATCTAAGACTATTTGTCCAGTCATTATTAAAGCATATTTAAAATCATTTTATCCATCGAAATTATTGGCAATGAAAGGTGACTATTAAAGATAATCAGCTTGGAAAATAAAATGTTTGTTTAATGTTCTGGTTAATGTAAATTTTTTGAAATGGCACTCATTTGCAGTAATTATTTTTGATCTATACTCATAGAAATATTTCTTTTTAGTTGGAGGAAATTAAGAATGTTCCTTCTTCAAATTAAGAGGTTTATTTCATTTTTGTAACTTTGTCCGGATTTTTAGTTTCTCAAGAAATTTTTGAAATTAGAGGAAG
>NZ_SMMB01001293.1 GCF_009711365.1 Xanthovirga aplysinae
GACTAATGGAATGTTTTTACTCTCCAATACCTTTTCCCGGATGGTGGGAAAAGTTCAGATAAATAGTGACTCTAAATAGATAGGGAGTTTTACAAATGTCAGAATGAAGAAACCGTCAATTATATCATTTAGAAATATTTCATTTTGCTGTGAGAGTTTTAGAAGTAAGAAAAATTGGCTGGAAATATTTATTTTGAGAGCAGGGAAACACATGGGATTGGCGAAATAAAGAAAGGCCAAAGTTTTAAGCTCTGACCTGTTAATTGGATTAGGGTTATTTCATTAATTTCTTTTCAAGTGCCAAAGCCTTTGGAAACAAAATGTTGTTTTCCAAATGGATGTGGTGGTGCAGGTCCTTTTCGAACTCTTGCAGTTTGGCATATAAAACCCGGTAAGTATTACAAGCATGAGCTGGAGGAGTATATTGGTTGCTTAATTGCTTTATTTCTTCAAATATTTTTCCAGCACTCTCATGTTCATGCTCCATAATATTTATAGGATTTTTGATGCTCCCAAATTGTCCCTGTTCAACCGTTGTTCTCTTTTTTTCTGCCTTTTGCAAATATTTAATATAAGGGAAAAGCATTCCTTCTTCTTTCATCATATGGTGATTTAATTCTGAAGCTACCGTCATAAATAATTCTGCAATTTTTATGTTCTCCGGGTTAGCTTCTCCATGGACCTTACTCACCTTCGTGGCATAATTATAGATCATTGGAATATTTTTCCCCACATAAGCATGGTGGACATTAATGATATGGTCCACAAGAATGTCTAGCTCCATTTCATTGTATGGAAGACCTTTCTGGGAGGATTTTTCCATTCTTCGAAGTGCCTCCATGAGCTTGTCTTCATTAATGTTTTTCTTTTCACAAACCTCTTCCAGGCTTTTTTTGCCACCGCAACAAAAATCTATTCCAAAATCTTCAAAGACTTCTGCTTTTCTATAATCTTCCGTTACCAATTCGGCAATAGTACGTTTTTTAAAAGGCGGTTTTATCATGCAGCTTTCCATAACGTTATTTTTTTTTCAGGTTTGAGGAGGTATTTTAAAATTACGATATAGAAAATTTGAGATGACAGTAAATGATTTAGTGTAGTCTTTAATGGTAAAATTTCATTTACTCATTTCATTAACTTCTAATTCTTAATCCCTAAGTACTTGTCTCCTACTGATTTTTGTTTTAACAAAGGAAGGGAATGGAGTGGCAAGTAAATATGATTCAAATCATAATAGCAATTATTTTTCTATCGAGGAGAGGGAGTAAATAGAGTTTTCATCATGAAAGCAATACCTAAGGGGAGGAAGACCGAAAATCCAAAAAGGATTTCATAGTAATAGGGAAGGCTTTTTCCTTGGAAATTGATCCATAGTGGTGTTAAAACCAACCATACTTCACTTAATATTATACCAAAAAGAAAAAGGATTAGTCCCAAAGTCAAGCCTTTTGTGGAGAAAGCTGAAGGTTTATTTTGAAAAGGCCATCCTATTAAAAATAGAGAAATGAAGCCCAAAAAAACTAAGTGAAGGCAGTAGAAGAAAGGTGGACCCCTCATCAATAGGTCCACTACAATTTGGTTTTAACTACACCCCAAGCTATTTCCACAATTTAAACACTTAAAACAAGTACCGGACCTCACCGTTACATGCCCACAGAGGTTACAGTTAGGGGCATCTCCATTGACAATACTTAAAAATTCGTTAGATTGGTGATCGACCATTTCCATTTTCCGGTTTTGCCCTATCACTTTTTCAGTCTGGGTAGTTAACCATTCTGTTTCTGAATTAGCTTTATTTTTTTTATTTTCTAATTTCGGATTGGCAGAGGGTTCTTCTTTTTGAGGCTTTATATGTACTAGGTCTTCCCTTCCCAAATACTCCATGGCTAACATTCTGAAAACAAAATCCAAAACCGAAGTTGTAGTTTTAATATTGGGATGGTCTACTGGTCCTGAAGGTTCAAATCGGGTAAAGGTAAACTTATCCACATATTCTTCAAGAGGAACCCCATATTGTAGGCCAATGGAAACGGATATTGCCAGGCAATTTAACATGGAACGGAAAGAAACACCCTCTTTGTACATATCAATAAAGATTTCTCCCAGGCTACCGTCACCATACTCTCCCGTTCGAACAAAGAGCGTTTGTCCTCCAATCTTCGCTTTTTGAGTGAAGCCTGTTCTCTTGGAGGGTAACTTTTTACGTTCAATGATACGGGAAAGTTCTTTTTGAAACTTTGTGTCAGAGGATTGATTCATTATATGTTCTACTGCCTCAAGTATCTCCAGTGTCGAACTTCTCAAATCTATTTTTGAAGGGTTTCCTGTTTCCGTTGTTGCTTTTTCTACTTCCTTTTTTTCTTCAGAGCGTGTTGAAAGTGGTTGGGAGAATTTACTACCATCCCGATAAATAGCGCAGGCTTTTAATCCCTTTTGCCAGGAATAATAATACATCCTGCTAATATCTTCTTTCTTTGCTTCATTAGGAAAATTGATGGTTTTGGAAATAGCCCCGGAAATAAAAGGTTGTACTTCCGCCATCATATCCATATGACTTTCTGGTTTTAAGAAACGTTTACCTTTTTTCCCACATCGACTTGCACAATCAAAAACAGGTAAATGTTCTTCCTTAAGGAGGGGAGCACCTTCAAGTGTCATATTTCCACAAATAAAAGCATTAGCGATTTCAATTTCCACTTGGGTAAAACCTAATTCTTGAAGAAAATTAAAAGTGCTGCTGTTGTAGGCCTCTGCAGGAATTCCCAGGCGATCAAAACAGGCATGTCCTAAAGTATGATAATTAAAAAGTTGGGTGATGTTAAATGCCTTAGGAAGAGCCATGGAGATCTTTTGAATTTCTTCCTTTGTTAACCCTTTTCCAAGGAGGCTTTTCTCATTTATAAAAGGTGCTCCTATTAGTGATGAGGTGCCTCTAATATAGTCAACAATTGCTTTTTGTTGATCGTCGGAATAGCCTAAAACCTTAAGAGCAAAAGGTACCGATTGATTGATAATTTTCATGGTTCCACCTCCAGCCAACTTTTTATATTTTAACAGGGCAAAATCTGGTTCAATACCTGTGGTATCGCAGTCCATGAGCAGGCCAATCGTTCCAGTGGGGGCAATAACGCTCACTTGAGCATTTCTGAAACCATATTTTTCCCCATTTTCAAGTACTTCTTCCCAAACATTTGTTGCCGCTATTAAAAGATTTTCGGGGCATTCCATAGCATCTATTCCTTTAGGCTTTATGAAAAGTTCTTCAAAGTCCTGAGGGTTTCCTAAAATAGATGCTTTATGGTTTCTTAATACCTTTAGCATATGTTTTCTGTTGGCTTCAAATTTTTCAAATGGGCCTTTTGCTTTTGCCATTTCTGCGGAGGTGAAATAAGCCGTGCCACTGAGGAGGGCAGAAACAGATGCAGCGATGGCCCTTGCCTTTTGACTGTCATAAGGAATAGCGGCTCGCATGAGCATACCCCCCAAATTGGCAAACCCCAGGCCTATGGTACGATACTGGTAGGAAAGTTGTGCAATCTCCTTAGAGGGGAATTGTGCCATGAGGACACTGATTTCCAGAACCACTGTCCATAAGCGACAAACATGGTGAAAGGCTTTTGTATCAAATTCTTTCCGTTCAGTATTCCAAAAAGTAATTAGATTGATAGAAGCAAGGTTGCAAGCGGTGTTGTCAAGAAACATGTATTCCGAGCATGGGTTTGATGCCTTTATTGGTCCTCCTTCCGGACAAGTATGCCATTCATTAATGGTGGTATCAAACTGTAACCCTGGGTCACCACAGCTCCAGGAAGCAGCAACAATTTCTTCCCATAACTTCTCAGAAGAAATGTTTTTGAGGGTTTCTCCGTTTGTTCGAGCTTTTAGCCCCCAATACTCTTTCCGATCAAGAGTCTGGAAGAATTCATTTGGGATGCGAACTGAATTATTTGAGTTTTGGCCGGAAACCGAGGCATAGGCTTCTCCCTCATAGCCCGCAGAGTAACCGGCCTGTATAAGGGCATGAGCCTTCTTCTCTTCTATCATCTTCCAGTTGATAAAATCTTCAATCTCGGGGTGGTCAACATCCAGAGCCACCATTTTGGCTGCTCTCCTGGTAGTCCCTCCAGATTTAATGGCTCCGGCCGTTTGGTCACCCACTTTCAAAAATGACATAAGACCGGAAGAATATCCTCCACCGGAAAGTTTCTCATTTTTTCCTCGAATGGAAGAGAAATTACTTCCCGCTCCAGATCCATATTTAAAGACTCTGGCTTCTTTAGTCCACAAATCCATAATTCCCCCCTCATTGACTAAGTCATCGTCAACAGAAAGAATAAAACAGGCATGCACTTGAGGTCGTTCATAGGCTGAAGAGGACTTTTTTGTATTGCCTGTCTTAGGGTCGACATAATGATGCCCCTGAGGTTTTCCTTTTAGTCCATAAGCTTCAAATAAGCCGGTATTAAACCATTGGGGAGAATTTGGAGCGGCCTTTTGTGCCAGTAGGCAATAAACGATTTCATCATAAAAAATGTGGGCATCTTTTTCAGTTGCAAAATATCCATATTTGAGTCCCCAGTTTTTCCAACAAATAGCTAAGCGGTGAACCACCTGTTTAATTGATCTTTCTGGCCCAAGGCCTCCATCTTCCTGTGGAACTCCACTTTTCCGGAAATATTTTTGGGCAAGAATATCGCTGGCTAATTGTGTCCAATCGGCGGGAACTTCCACCTCTTCCATGGTAAAGACTTGTGTACCATCTGTATTTCGAATTGTTGTGTTACACTTTTTATATTGAAATTGTTCGAAGACATTTTGTCCTTCCGTTGTGTAAAACCTCTTAAAGTTTAAGCCAGATTTCTCACTGTTTTGGGCGTGTTTCATGGTTAAATAGGTTTGGTCAGTTTTGTCGTTTATTAGCAGGTAAGATTCCTTTTGCTTCCTTTATCAAAAATTGAAGAAGGATAAGGACATCATTCAAAGAAAGGATAGTTTTAACAGTTAAATTATGACAGGCGTCATATTATGATTGGATACTGTTTGGAGAGAAGGAAGAGGTGCAAAAATTAGGGTCTAACCAAAAAGGGAAATTTTAGACGTTGTTAGCCCCATGGTTTTCCTACCCACCAATAAGTTAATAAAATAGTCATGGGAGATATGAAGGTCGAGAAAGTTTTCATTTTTTGAATAACATGGATGAGTGAAAGGAAAGTATTAAGCTTAATAGCCTAAAGTAGGATAAATGGAAATTATGGATGATAGGGTTTTTGGTGACCTCTGTATTTCTATAAGAATATATTTCAAAAGGGTGGAAGTAGTTTCCTAGGAAGTTGGCGTGCAGATAGAGCTTAGAAAAGGATAGCAAAACTTATTTGATCAGTCATTTACATTAGCCGTTTTTATTAAGGATTGTAGATTGTTAATCGCAATCTTTCTACCAAAAAATTCAATAATTCCTTCTTTCCTAAAATCGTTTAAAGTACGGATTACGGTTTCGGTTGTTGAACCAATCATACTAGCAATTTCTTCACGGGTTAGGGTCACTTGAAGCAATTGTTTTTTTTCCTCCAAACCATAGCGTTCCTTTAAAAGAAGTAAGGCTTCTGCTAAACGTTCTCTAACTGTTTTTTGAGAAATCTCGGTTAACTGATATTCTGCTTTTTTGAGATCTTTAGATAAGAGGTTAATTAATCGTAAAGAAAAATCGGCATTCTCCTTTAAAGCTTGAAAAACTTCATCTTTTGGGAAAACACAAACCACTGTTTCTTCCAGTGCAGTGGCTGTACCGGCATAACTTTCATTAGTTAAAAACGAACGGTAACCCACTAGGTCTCCCTCACCGGCAAAACGCAAAATATGCTCTTTCCCATCATGCCCTAATTTATGAATTTTGATTTTTCCGCGGGAAACACAAAAAACACCTAAGGGAAAGTTTCCTTCATTAAAAATCACCTGGCCTTTTTTAAAGTGATGGAAATGCTTACTGTCGGAAACCCTATCCAAAATCTCTCCCTTTAGTGCTGAAAAAACACTGGTAGAAAAAAATGGACAATTTTTGCAGTGCTTTCGATTACAGCTATATTTTGAATAGGTCATGGGAAAAAGTAAGTCCTAATTAAAATAAACAGGTGCTTTTATCAAAAATTATTTATTCTTAATCTTTAGTGTTTTAAGTGAGGTGCAAATTTTGTTAAAAAATAGTATTTTATTGTCTTTTTAATTCCTAAAAGTAGGAGATTTGGGTTGAAATACTAATTCTTATTTTGTGTTATTAAAACACTAAAAATTCAAAGATAGGACAAAATATTGACATTTAGCTTTTGGGGTTAAATCCAAGAGCAGCTATTTAAACTAAAATTTCTGGTATGGTAACTGTTGAAAAAGCTAAACAACTTGTTTTTGATGCCATTAAACCTTTGCCTCCTAAAAGGCTAAAGGTCGTCGAGGCATTAGGTTATGTTTTGGCTGAGGATATTTTTTCACCCATCAATATGCCTCCCTTTCGACAATCGGCCATGGATGGATATGCAATTCGGTTTGAGGATTTTACTATTGATACTCAATTCTTTCATCTTGTTGGTGAGATTCCTGCTGGCTCTTCCAATTTTCCCTCTCTTGGAAGTGGGGAGGCCGTTCGTGTCTTTACCGGAGCACCAGTTCCTGACGAGGCAACAGCGGTAATCATACAAGAAAAGGCCATTCAAGAAGATCAAAGGGTTCGGTTTAAGCAGAATAATATAAAAGAAGAACAAAATATTAGAGGTGTAGGAGACCAAATTAAAGAGGGAGATCTTGCCTTAAAAAAGGGGGGGCTTTTAAATCCTGCCGGAATAGGCTTTTTACATGCAATGGGAATAACGGAAGTAGAGGTTGTAGCCCAACCAAAAGTGGCGCTCATTGTTTCGGGTGATGAATTGGTTCCGGCCGGTGAACCATTAAAACATGGACAGATTTACGAATCAAACTCTTCTACTTTGAAGGCGGCCTTAGAGGCTGCCAGGTTTTCAGAAATTAGAGTTTATTATGTTAAAGATGATTTTCAGCAGACTGTTGATATTCTAGGTCGGGCTTTTCTTCAAAACGATGTGGTCATGCTTTCCGGAGGAATATCAGTAGGAAAATATGACTTTATCGGAAAAGCTTTGGAGGCTTTAAAAACTGAGGAAGTCTTTTATAAAGTGCTCCAAAAACCCGGTAAGCCTTTGTTTTTTGGTAAACAACCTCATGCCGCTGTTTTTGCTTTGCCGGGCAATCCAGCCGCCTCATTGACTTGCTTTTATGAGTATGTGTTACCTTATCTGAAAGGAATTTCCGGACATCTCCCTTCGAATTGTCAATTGGAAAAGAAATGGTTGCCTTTAAGCACTACATATCAAAAAAAGGGAGATAGAGCACACTTCTTAAAAGCTCGCATTCAAGGTGAAAAGGCAAAAATTTTGGAAGGGCAATATTCTTTTATTTTAAGTTCATTTGCTGAGGCCAATGCCTTAATTTACATTCCTGCTGAAAAAGATATGGTTACAATGGGAGAGTTGGTAGAGGTGCATGTGCTGCCTACCCTTTGAAAGCTGACTTGAAGTAAGGAAAAGTGAAAACTGAGGTGTTTCTTTAAAGTTTTTAAGATTTTAATTCAGAAGGTATTTTTTAGGAGGAACCTCTTGTTGTGTTTTTGTTTTTTCATATTTATAATTATTGATCGCTAATTTTTGATTCAAATTAAAATTAATTCTCGAATTACTAAATATAAAAGGAACTTAGGTTTATTTTAAGTCTTTCAACCCCATTAATTTTTTCAATATATTGGAATGTCTTATTTTTATTGAATTCAAGCTATCCATTCCATTATTAAAGATGAATTGAGAGAATTTGCTATGGGAAGAATTCATCTTATTTTATGAGTTTAATCATATTTTTCTTTCTACTTCCTTCTTAGTTTTGTTAAACCATATTTGTGGGAGAATATTCAATTTTATGAGTAGAATAGTCGGTTGTATCTTAATCCTCTTTTTTTTATTTAGTTGTGGCCATAAGCTGACCGCTCAAAAAATTACTATAGCCGCTGCTTCCAATACAAAATATGTCATAGACGAGCTTTGCGAGAGGTTTGAAGAGGAGAGTGGCATTAAAGTGGAAAAAGTGTATGCTTCCTCTGGGGTTTTGGCAACGCAAATTGTCCATGGGGCACCATTTAACCTTTTTATTGCGGCTGATACAAAATATCCTAAGTTTTTGGTGGATAAGGGTATGGCTTTGGGGAAGCCTGTTCGATATGCTAAGGGATCTTTAATTCTATGGTCTTTTAAAAGTATTGATTTAACAGAAGGGCTAAAATCCTTGTCCTCCGCTCAAATAGAAAGAATTGGAATAGCCAATCCCCGCACAGCTCCCTATGGTGCTTTGGCTGAAGAAGTTTTGGAAAAAGCAGAATTGCTTGAAAAGGTAAGAGAAAAATTGATTTACGGGCAAAATGTGGGACAAGTGAATCATTATGTTTTGCAACAAAATGTAGATGTAGGCATTTGTCCTAAATCAGTGCTTAAGGCTCCAGGCTTAAATTATAAAGGACATTGGATTGAGGTCAATAAGGGGCAATTGGAGCAAGCCATGGTTCTAACCAAATATGGACAGGAAAATAATCCAGAGCTGGGTAAGCAATTATTTGATTTTTTGCTTTCTCCCCAAGCCCAAAAAATTTTTGCAGCCTACGGATATGAAATTTAAATAAGCTCTGAGCCCAAAAGTTAGAGCAAATAGAAATAGGAATTGAGAAAATATTAAATGCAGTACGATTGGAATCCGATATTTTTGAGCTTTAAGTTAGCTTTTGTGAGCACGGGGTTGTTGCTGCTTTTTGGGCTTCCAATGGCCTATCTTTTGGTATTCTGGAAGGGAAGGTTTAAGTTTCTATTGGAGGCCATTTTCAGTTTACCCTTGGTTTTACCTCCATCTGTGTTGGGGTTTTATTTGCTGCTGGCATTGGCTCCCACTTCCTTTTTGGGTAGTGTATTTCAGCAGTATTTTGGTTTTCAATTGGCCTTTTCGTTTAGTGGTTTGGTGGTGGCCAGCATGATATATACTTTTCCCTTCATGTTACAGCCCATTCAGGCAGGATTGCAGAAGTTGCCTTCCTCTTTGACCGAGGCAGCCTTCTCTTTGGGAAGTGGTAAATTGCAAACGTTCAGAAAAGTTTTGTTACCTAATATTAAACCGGCCTTATTGACCGCCTGCGTTCTTAGTTTTGCCCATGGCATAGGTGAATTTGGTTTGGTCCTAATGATCGGTGGAAATATTCCTGGAAAGACAAGACTGGCTTCCCTAGCTATTTTTGATGAAATGGAAGCACTTAATTATGATACAGCGGGATTTTATTCTATGATTTTGCTCTCTATTTCTTTTCTGGTACTGGCTATGGTTTATTTTTTTAATAGGCGTCAAGAGGTATGGCTAAGGTAGTTCCAAATGCTATGGGTAAAGATATGGAGGGAAAAACCAATGATAGGGAGTTGACTGGAATTATACTTGCTGGAGGGAGAAGTAGCCGTATGGGGAAAGATAAAGCCTTACTTTCCCTTAATGGGAAATTGTTTATGGAGTACATTATTGAGGCAATAGAATCTCTAACTTCTAATATTATTATCATAGGGCAAGAGGAAGAATATGAGCAGTTTGGTTATCCTGTTTATAGTGATTTGATTCCTGGCCGTGGTCCATTGGGAGGGATTTATACCGGACTGTATTACTCTGCAAACTCCTCAAATCTGATTTTAAGTTGCGATATACCTTGCGTTACAAGTGACTTGCTGAAATACCTATTTAATAAGGCCTATGGATACAGGGTGACAGTTTGCAGTCATCAACAAAAAATCGAGCCGTTAATTGGGGTTTATCAGAAAACCTGTTTGCCTCTTTTAAAAGATATGTTGGAAACCAACCAATTGCGACTTCGTGATGCTTTGAAAAAGTTAGATGCGCATTATTTGCATATTGGAGAGCATTTGTCTTTTTATAAGAAAGATTTATTTAAGAATATCAATACGCCACAGGAACATGAGTCCTTGAAAAAGTTGTTTCAAAACGATTGTGAAATATAAAAAGCTGTAAGTTATGAATCTAGATGTTTTGTTTTTTGGAATGTTGGCCGAAGCCGTCCAAAAACACAGAGAAACTATGCATGTAGAAAGTCCTATGTCATTGGCTGATCTTAAGAATTTTTTGGAAAATAAGTATAGTACCTTAAAAGAATATACTTATAAGATTGCCGTCAACGAGGAATTGGCCAATGATGAGAGTTTGCTTATCAATAAAGATGTTTGTGTAGCTTTATTACCTGCGTATGCTGGTGGGTGATTCTTTAGTTTATAATAAAGAGCTAACCGTTGGGAGGGAATAATAACTTGGTGTTTTGATCTTTCTCTCTTTTTATTCATTTTCACTCTATGCGAATACTTCAATTTTCACTATTTATATACCCATGAAGATAAAAACAGAGAAAAAACCCAAAAAGGTATTTAGAGAGGGGCCTATTTCGCCAGAAATGATTGCTGAGTCTATTGCTAAACATAGCAGTAAAACAGAAATTGGGGCTCATTCTATTTTTTTAGGACAAGTTAGAAATGATCAAATTGAGGATAAACAGGTGATTGCCATTGAATATTCTGCTTATGAAAGTATGGCAGAGAAAGCTTTCCACAACATTCGGGAAGATGCTTTTTCAAGGTTTGATGATCTTACCTGTCTGCACATTTACCATAGTTTGGGAGAGGTGAAAATCGGTGAAATTTGTCTTTTTGTTTTTGTCTCGTCTAGACATAGGGAACAAGCTTTTGAAGCTTCACGATTTATTGTGGAACAAATTAAAAAAGAAGTGCCTATTTTCGGTAAGGAGGTTTTGGAAGATAAATCATTTAGTTGGAAGGTAAATCAATAAATCAATTTAAGATTTAAATTGTGGAGTTTATAATAACACATCTGTCTTTGAAACTTTTTTTTATTTTTAATTTAGAATAGTATCAACTAGTTTTATTAATTTATTCCAAATCAGTTTGCAATTTCACATTCGTTAACTCTTAACTTTTCACTTCCAACTTTCAAGCAATTTATTAAACACTTAACTAATTTTTTGTGGTAGATATTACTTTTAAATCCAATACACTTAGACATGCGGTTGCTGGAGCTATTGTTAAGGTTAGTAAACCGGAAACCATAGAGGCGGTACAAAATAGATCTGTTCCAAAAGGTGATGTGCTGGAAGTGGCCAGAACAGCAGGTTTGTTTGCTGTTAAACGGACACATGATATGATCCCCGATTGTCATCCCTTGCCGGTGGAATATACAGCAGTAAATTATGAAATTAGGAATCTGGAAATTCATATTTCGATAGAGGTTAAAACTATTTATAAAACTGGAGTGGAGGTGGAGGCTATGCATGGTGCCTCTGTGGTGGCATTGACGATGTATGATATGCTTAAACCTATTGACAAGTCTGTGGAGATTCATTCAATTCGTTTGCTACAGAAAAAAGGCGGTAAGTCAGATTTTAAAATTAAGGATAGTACTAATTATAATGCGGCAGTAATTGTGTGTTCGGATTCCATTTCGGCTGGAAAAAAAGAAGATCGAGCCGGAAAAGCTATTATTGAAAAGCTGGAAAAGTCTTCTGTAGAAATTGTCGATTATTCCATTATTCCTGATGAGATAAATGATATTCAGGCTTTGGTAAATAAACACTGCGAAGATAAAGTGAACCTTATTGTTGTCACAGGAGGTACGGGACTTTCAACAAGAGATATTACTCCTGAAGCCATAATTCCTCTATTAGATAGAGAAATTCCGGGGATAGCCGAAGCCGTTAGAAAATATGGACAGGATCGTACACCTTATTCTATGCTTTCTCGAAGTGTAGCAGGTGTAAAAGAAGAAAGTCTTATTTTGGCACTTCCAGGTTCAACAAAGGGAGCTGCCGAGAGTATGGATGCTTTATTTCCCCCACTCTTACATATTTTTAAGATGATGAGGGGAGGAAGGCACGATTAAGTTGAAAAAATAGGAAAAGAATAAATTATTAATTAGAAGTAATTTCTTTACTCATGGATAAGAGGGCTTAAGGGAGGAAGTGTGTTAAATTGATCATACAATTCCTCCCAATGAAAAAGAGATCCTCCTTTCTCGGCTTGATTTTGTTGAGCAATTTCTTTTTCGGAGAAGGCGGTAATATACATTCCCATTGGACTGGGCAATTTTATAGTTCGTAGAAAGTAGGCTTGTCCCACTTCAGTAAACTCAGTAGGAGCATCATAAGTATTTACTAAAATATATCTCGGGGTTTTGTTTCTTAATGTCCCATTTTTCAAGGTGTTTATTAGGCATTCTGTCGCATCAAATTTATAGACCTTTCCCCTAGCTGTGACCAACTCGGCCCCATAACGTTGGTCATTAATAATCATTTGACAATAAAAGCAGGAGTCCTTTCCATACTTTATGGCCTTGGGTTTGATTCTACAGGAACAGGTAAAGTAAATCAAAAGAATAAGTAGTCCTATATGTTTACTTAAGTTTTTGCTCATGTTGATTCTGTGTAATTACATAGGCCAAAAGGGTTAACAGATAGAAGATTTTAGTTTTTCCCTCATCATAAAATTAAGAATTAAAGCTTCTTTCGGCGAAAAGGGGAACCATGCTGGTGAGAGGAGGGAAGTTTATTTTATCTTTCAATACCTCCTGATTTTTTTCAAACAGGTAGAAAGCCGTTGGAAGAAATTTTTATATTTGATAGAGATGAAAAGAAATTGTTTAAATGAGTTTAGCCTATTCCTTTTAATTTTATTTAGAAAGTGTGTTGGCTTTTATTGGAACCCGGGGAAGGCCATTAGTCAATAGGATTTTTTAATCCAGACTTCGAAAGTATTCCAGGATTTTTCTGGCTTCCTCCTCAGTCAGTTTTTGATTGGTCATGGGGGCTGAAAATTCATTGAAAAGATTCTTAGCAATAGGATCCTCTTTAATCATAACCTCCGGATTAAGGATCATGTTCATGATCCATTCAGGGCTTCTTCTTTGGGTTACTCCCGTTAAATCAGGACCTATGTATTTTTCTCCTATTTTATGACAGGCTGTACATTTTTGGGCAAAAAGATTTTTACCCTCTGAAGCCATTTCCTCATTTAGGGGAGCCAAGTCAACATGTTTAATGGGACCTACACCTTTGTCCTGCATTGCATCAGTAGATTGGGGTTCTTCAGTGGTTGTAGGGGAAGTAGATGGGGTTTGTTTTTCTTCTTTTTTCCCGGATTGGCAAGATACGACTAAAAATAAGGGGAAAATAATCAAAGTGATTAAGAAAAACTTGTTCATGATGTTCAGTTTGTTTGCTCAATATTGCACTAAAATAATTTTAGGCGATTGCCTCTACCAAAGAGAATTAACCTAAAACTACTGTGCTTTCGTTGACAAAAGCTGATTGATAATTTAAAAGAAGAACAAAAACGGATGTAAAAAGATTTAATATGAGGACAAAGTAAGTTGTCAGAAATTTTTTTCAACAAAAAAGGATCTAAGTAAACTGAAGGTCCAAACTCTCAAATGTCTAAACCTCCTTTTTTCTCAATAATCTTGGTTAATTATTTATTGTGCACTAAACCTAAACCTTTAGCAATCATACGATCTAGTTTTCGGTCGGGAATAAGACGGAGTAGGGTCCATTCCCTGAATTTTTTAGGGACCAAGGCATAACGAGTTTTTGGTTTATTTTTTTCAAAAATTTGAACCAAGCGTTTTCCGAAATAATCAATTGGAAATCCTCTTTTTCCTTGTTTTACAAATTGTTTTTGGAACTTTGTTGCTGATGCAACGAAGTCTGTTTCCAGGTAATATTCAGGAATGTTTTGAGCGGAATCTTTATCCCAAATGGCAGAATTGACTGCCCCCGGTCCAACGATAATTACATCGATGCCATAAAGTTGGAGTTCTCTTCTCATGCTGTGCGATAAACCCTCCACGGCATGTTTGCTTCCCACATAGGACCCCAAAAATGGGAAAGCGACTTTACCGGCAACTGAGCTAATATTCAAAATCCTTCCCGGAGGGTGTGGACAATTCTTTTGAGCGCCCAATAAAGGCAAAAATGCTTGAGTTACTCGAATTATTCCAAATACATTTACATTGAATTGTTCTTGAAGTTCTTCAATTGGAATGTGCATTAAGGGGCCACTCACAGCAATGCCTGCATTATTGATCAATCCGGAAAGGCCGTTTTGTCCTACTATTTTTTCTACTAAAGTTACTGAATCCAGAATTGCCTTTTCATCGGTAACATCGAAAATAAGGGGTACAAAATTCTCGTCAGATTCGTTTTTTAGTTGTTCTGCGTCCTCCGGTTTGCGTACACTGCCAAACACTCTGTATCCTTTTTTACAAAATTCTCGTGTTGCACCCAGGCCTATTCCTGTAGAAACTCCAGTTATCAAAATGTTTTTCATAAAGTTTGACGATTAGAAAAGTTCTTTAAAAATAAGAGTGTAATTTTGGTTAATTGGAATACCTTTAATATAAAAATATTTTTGCATTTAAAGTTGTTGGTTGGTTTGTTTGTGCAATTTTTTAGGTTCAATTAGAAAAATTCTGAATTGGAAAATTTAATGAAATGAAAACAACCTCATATTGGATTAATAAATTAGAACTTATTCCACATCCTGAAGGTGGATATTATCGACAAAACTATAGGGCTAAGGAGAGCATCGCTAAAATGGCTCTTCCAGAAAGATTTACTGGAGACAGAAGGTTTTCGACAGCCATCTATTTTTTATTGGATTCAAAGAATTTTTCTTCTTTTCATTGCATTAAGCAAGATGAAGTCTGGCATTTTTATGAAGGGAGAACATTGTCTATTCATGTAATTTCACCAATGGGAGAATATACCAAATTGCTATTGGGTAATAATGTGGAAGAGGGAGAAGAATTTCAAGTGGTTGTGGAGGCAGGAAGTTGGTTTGCTGCTGAAATTGCAAGTGGAGAAGGTTACGCCCTGGTTGGTTGTACAGTTGCTCCAGGCTTTGATTTTGATGATTTTGAATTGGCCAAAAAGGAGGAATTATCTATTCTTTTTCCCCAGTATTCTTCAATTATTGAAAAATTATGTAGAAACTAAGGTCAGGACTTTTGCATTTTAGTATAAGCTAAAATTTTTTCGTATAGGGTAATATTTAGTAAAAGTAATAATAAGGCATAAATACTGTCTTCAATGGGAATAGTGCCTAATCGAATACCCATATTCTCTTGAGAATTATACCAAACTACTTCTTCATTAATCCAGGAGCCCGTAAGAATCCCATTGGTTATAAAAAAAGGAATTAATAGGACAGCGAAAGAAATAAAAAAATAACCCATATAGGATTTTTTTAAAACAGTAGCATGGTACAATAACAAGCTAGTGGTTAAAATTAAAGTAAAATGTGTGTACCATTTTACTTGAGTAATAAGCACACAAAATAACAAAATGAAGGCTATAATGTAGGAAATCAGAGGGCTTTCCCTTTGGAAGAAATTTCTGGGTAAAAAGATTTTAAAGTTATGGTAGGTGAAAACACAGGCATACGGAATGCAAATAAAGAACATCCATTCTTCCAGGGGTAAATTGAGTAAATATAGTCCGGTTAAGTAATTTTCGTTAAAACCCCATACCCCCATTTCAGTAAAAAAAGCATCCCAGGTTATGAAAAAAGCGCCCGTTAGAAAACAAGCAGGCCAGAATGCATGCCAGGTTTTATGAAATCGGATTTTGGGATGAAAGCTAAAAATTAAAGGAAGGCTGATTGATCCCAAGTTTATCAATAAATAGGTAAAAGAGGTAAAGGTTAGGTTCATCTTTTAGGATTTAAGGCCTCCTTGAAATATTTTAGGGGAACCCACAACATGCCAAAGCATTCCCCATTTTCTTTTGCTAAATGTTTGTGGTGAATCTTATGGGCTTTTCTTATTGCCTTTAGATAAAAGTGGTTACTTTTTTTAAATAGGGGTAATCGTTGGTGAATAAAAATATCATGTACCAGAAAGTAACAAAGGCCATAAATGCTAATGCCGACACCTATCCAAAATAGAGGTCCTAAAGGATTTGAAATGGAGCCGTACAACATAAGAAGAAAGGCGGGGATGGCAAATATAAGAAAGAAAGCATCGTTCCTTTCCCAAAAACTTGCTTTTGATTTAAAATGATGATCCTTATGCAAAGTCCATAGGAAGCCATGCATAATGTACTTATGGGTAAACCAGGCTACCCCTTCCATTAGGAAAAATGTGATGGTGATGGTTAAAAGAATTAGGGGCCAACTCATATTGGTTTAAAATTGAATGGTTGAAATTTTATGTTTATGAAGATTTTGGGCCTAATGTGATTTCCTGAATTTTAGGAAGAATTATTTTTAGCCATTCTGTAAATTTTTCAGGAGATTGTGATATTTCTTTTTCCAATTTTTGCAAGCTAGTAAATCTGTAATCCATTACTTCCTCCGGGTTGAATTTCGGGGTTCCTGGGTAATTTCCTACAAAAACATGATCTAATTCATGCTCAATCAATCCATTGTCTAAATGGGCATTATATATAAAATGAAATTTGTGCTGAAGAGGACAAATAAAGCCCATTTCCTCTTTAAGTCGTCGGTGGGCAGCAGCCAATAGCTCTTCTCCCTCTCTTGGATGGCTACAACAGGTGTTCGTCCAGAGGCCTCCTGAGTGGTATTTATGTAAGGCCCTTCTTTGAAGCATCAATTCTCCATTATCATTAAATATGAATATGGAAAAGGCACGATGTAAAACCCCTTTTTTATGAGCTTCTATTTTTTCCATAGTACCGTGTGGGCAATCATTGCGATCTACTAGGATAACTTCTTCTTTCAAGGTTTTAACTGGTTTAGTTGATTTTGTTCCTCTGTGGTACAAAAATTTGATTGGGATAAAAAGTCCAAAATTCGTTGGAATAAGTCCGGATCCTGGAATTTGGTTTTACTGGCCGTTAAATACTTTAGTAATTTTGTTTTATCTGTTTGTATTTGGTTGGAATACCCCAAAAAGGGTGGGGTGGATGTTTGAACTGTAAATCTAAGAAATATGATTTCTGGATTTAAGGAATCAAGTTGTAGAGACTCTTCTAAATAAATTTTTCCTTGGCGGAAATAACTCAATTTTTTAAATGGGTTGTTGGCATGTTTGGCCATTAGAAAATTAGCCATTCCCTTGTAAGCAAGAAAAATGGGTGGTACTCCCATTTTATATTCTTTTGTAATGGTTTGAAAGTTTTTTGCTGCCTTTTTACTCTCCTTTGATTCATAAAATATTTTTCTTAGCGATTGAGTATCCTGTGCAAAAACAGGACTCAATTGTCCTAGAACTATAATAAATGATAAAAAACAATTTTTCATAATTTATTAAAACTAAATCTCAAATAGGAATGAATCAGTAAGCCAATTTTTCGTTGGTTGGATATCCGAATCCTGCTTCTCATTATTCGTTCGGATGAAGTAGCTCTTATTTTCTGGAATAAAGCATAAAAGTATACGTAAGCTACATATACCCCTAAACGAGCTCCATTAGGCAAACGACGGATTCCTTCGAGGCCTTGTTTAAAATCTTCATAAATTTCTTTTTCAATTAGTAGTTTTTGTTGATCATTAAAGTTCTGTAGTTCGATTTTTGGAAAATAACTTCTTCCTAAGGTGTGGAAATCCATATTTAAGTCTCTTAGGAAATTGATTTTCTGAAAAGCAGCTCCTAATCTTTTTGCATAGGGCTTTAATTCTTTATAGAGGCTATCATTTCCTTCTGAAAATGTTTTTAGACACATTAGGCCCACTACTTCTGCTGAACCGAGAATGTATTCTTGATAACTATTTATATCATGTGTTTTCTGCTTTAGGTCCATTTCCATGCTATTTAAAAAAATGTCAATTAACTCTAAATCAATTTTATAGACATTTACAGCATGTTGAAAACTGTTCAAAATGGGGTTTATACTGATTTTTTCTTCTATAGCTTGAAAGGTATTTTCTCTTATTTCCTGTAGAAGTGCCTTTTGTTTGTAACCATGAAAACTATCCACAATTTCATCTGCCAGGCGAACAAACCCATATATTCCATAAATCGGGATATGGAATTTTTTATCAAGAAAATAAATGCCAATGGAAAAGCTAGTGCTATATTTTCTTGTGGTAAGTTTGCTGACTTCTTCCGATAGGCTGTCAAAGAGTGCTTTCATCTACGATTTTATTTTTAAAATTTTCATAATTTCATTGGCAGCTACTTGGCCAGAAATAATGGCAGGTGGAACACCCGGTCCGGGAACGGTTAATTGTCCTGTATAAATCAGGTTTTTTACATTTGGATTATGCATGGAGGGTTTGAAAATAGCGGTCTGTTTTAAAGTGTTAGCAAGTCCGTAAGCGTTTCCTTTATAGGCATTATAATCTTGTTTAAAATCTTTAATGGCATATGATTTTTTAACCATAACCAGGTTCCTAATTGGTTTACCGGTAAACTTTTCCAGTCGATTCATTAGCAGGTGGAAATATTTTTCTCTTAATTCTTTCGTGTCCTCCAAACCAGGGGCTAATGGCATTAGGATAAAGAGATTCTCCATTCCTATTGGGGCTACACTGTTATCAGTTTTTGAGGGACAACAAACATAAAAGAGTGGGCGAGTTGGCCACTGCGGGGTTTCATAAATTTCCTTGGAATGCTGCTCTAGGTCTTCATCGAAAAAAAGATTATGGTGGTTCAACCTTGGTATCTTTTCTTTAACTCCTAGATAGAAAACAAGTGATGAGGGCGCCAGTGTCCTTTTATTCCAATAAGCTTTGCTGTATTTTTTTTGTCTATTTTTTAGTAAGTTTTGTTCAACAAAATGATAATCGGCACTTGCGATTACTGCATCTAGAGAAATTTCATTCTGGTTAACCAGTAAGCCGTAAGCCTTTTTGTCCTTCACCATAATTTTTTCCACCGTGCTTTTAGTATGTATTGTTACTCCTAGTTCTTCAGCCAAAGATTTCATGGCCTTAATGATTTCATGCATTCCCCCCATTGGATACCATGTTCCCAAGGATAAGCTTGCGTGATTCATTAAACTATAAAGGGCTGGAATTCTTTTTGCAGAGGCTCCTAAAAAGAGTAATGGGAATTCTAAAAGACTTATTAGGTGGGGATCTTTAAAATATTTGCGTACATAAGAGTGATAGGATTGAAATATACTTAGCCGAAAAATGTTGGAAATGATTTGAGGTTGGAAAAACTCAAAAAGGGATTTTGAGGGCTTATAAACCAATTGGTTAACTCCTAATTGGTATTTTAAATGTGCATTCTCAAGGAATTTTGATAAATATTTTCGACTTCCTGATTCAATGGACTCGAACATTTCAAAAATTTCCTCCATGCTATCCGGTACCTTTATTACCTCTTCCTGGCTAAAAATTATGTTATAAGATGGAGACAGTTTTTTCAATTGAAAATAATTCTCTGTTGTCTTTCCAAATCGATTGAAAAACTTTTCAAAGACATCCGGCATCCAATACCAGCTAGGTCCCATGTCAAAAGTAAATCCATTGGTTTGGAGTAAACGGGCTCTTCCCCCCACTTGTTGGTTTTTTTCATAAATCGTGACTTTTTGGCCCTCTTTTGCCAATATGCAGGCGGAAGATAATCCGGAAAAACCAGAACCAATAATTCCAATATGCTTCCTTGAGTCAAAAGTCTTCATATAATTTGTTTAACTTTTTATAAAATTTGTTGAACAAATATTGTGAAAAAAAAATTGGAAAAAAAATTTGAGAAAAATATTTTAATCCAAAATAGGGGCTTATTAGGATTTGACATGAATTAAGTTTTAGAAGGTGAGAGTGAACTCTGGAAATGAGAAAGAAAATTAAAGGGGATATAAAAGAATGGAAATTCCTTATAGAATTTAGGGAAAAAATAGGCAAAAAAAAACCTCCCATATGTAGATGGGAGGTTTTAACAAATTCCTATCGTTAGCTTTTTTAACCTTTTTCTTTCAAGGCTAACATCAGTCGATTGGCATAAATGAAATCTTTCAATTCCTTAACGTCTGCATCAAGAATATCATTTTTGGTGCCTTCCCATAAGTTTTGGCCTTTAAAAACAAATAGGATGTGATCTCCAATTTCAATCACTGAATTCATATCGTGAGTAACAACAATGGTGGTAATATTATACTCGTAGGTGATTTCCCGGATTAGGTGATCAATTAGGATGGCTGTTTGGGGGTCCAGACCTGAATTCGGTTCATCACAAAATAGGTATTTGGAATTATTTACAATGGCACGGGCAATTCCCACTCGTTTTTTCATTCCCCCGCTGATTTCAGATGGCATCTTTAGGTTTACATTTTCCAAGCCGACCCTTTGGAGACAAAAATTTACTCGGTCAAGCTTTTCATCTTCAGGCATGTTGGAAAGCATATCCAGAGGAAAACGTACATTTTCTTCTACATTTTTAGAGTCGAACAGTGCTCCACCCTGAAAAAGCATGCCAATTTCTTGTCGAATTTCTGTACGAAGTTGACGATCACCTTGAGTAAAATTCCGCCCATCAAATATCACCGATCCTTCATCGGGTTCAATTAATCCAACGATAGTTTTTAAAAGTACACTTTTACCGGTTCCACTTGCTCCAATGATCAAATTGGTTTGGCCGGGTTTAAAATTCCCGTCGATGTTAAAGAGCACCTGTTTTCCATCAAAAGATTTGTTGATATTTTTTATTTCAATCATTGTTCTTTTCGGTAATATGATCAAAGCCTTTCGGCTTTAATTTTTAATTTTAAACCAATAGCTGAGCCAAAAGGTAGTCTGCCAGTAATATGGCAATACAACTGTTGGTTACGGCTGTAGTACTGGCTATTCCCACTTCCAGGGCTCCTCCACGGGTGTAATATCCCTGGAAAGAAGAAATAGAGGAAACCAGGAAGGCAAAAACTACGGCTTTAATGAGGGCCATAACGATATTAAACTCTATAAAATCAATTCGAATCCCGTATATATAATCTTCCGGAGTCACGACACCGGTCAAAGTTCCTGCCACATAGCCTCCCCAAATGGATAAAAATCCAGCTAGAGTTACCAACATAGGATAAGTAATAATGGAAGCAATAATCTTTGGGAGCACCAAATAAGAAGCAGAATTTACTCCCATTACTTCTAGTGCATCTACTTGCTCTGTAATGCGCATTGTGCCTAATTCTCCTGCAATGTTTGAGCCTACTTTTCCTGCAAATACAATGGCTGTAATGGTAGGTGCAAGCTCTATAATGGTCATATCCCTTACAATGGTTCCAATAATGTATTCTTTGATCAGGGGACTAACAAGGTTATAGGCAGTTTGAATTGCGGTTACCGCACCTATAAACACTGAAATAATGACTACGATAAAAACAGAGTTAACACCAATTTTTATGCTTTCGTCAAAGATAAGCCGAATGTAGGTCCTAATGGATTCCCGGTTTACAAATAGTAAGCGCAGGAACATAAAATATTTGCCAATACTTCTCATTAAAAAGTGATTTGTTTGCTACTTTTACCCAGCATATTTAAGTTTTTTGGGAAAGAGTATTTCTTTTTTAAGGTTTCCGAAGAACCTTTTGTAGCTATCTCTAACACGACTTTTCTTAGAAAAAGTTCAAATTATTAAGCTAAAATAAATATTCGAAATACTACAAAAAAACTATAAAGCAATTTGAAGTAATCTTTCCCCAAACATTTTTGGAAGAGGGTTAAATTCGCCCAAAACTAATAGGTTAATCTTACTATATAAAATTAATAAAGACAATAATGAGAAAATTAATTGTAGTGAGCGGTGGTACAAAGGGAATTGGCCGGGCTGTTATTGAATGTTTTGCAGACAAAGGATTTGATGTAGTAAGTTGTTCCCGAAATCAGGAAGATTTACAACAATTAAAGGAGGATATCGAGGGGCAGTTTGCCGGAGTTCAGGTTTATATTCACAAAGCAGATCTTTCTGTAAAAGAGGAAGTGCTTGGTTTTGTGGGTTTTATAAATAACTTGAATCGCTCGGTCGATGTTTTGGTCAATAATACAGGCGTTTTTATTCCTGGCCAAATTCACCAGGAAGAAGATGGAGTTTTGGAGCAAATGATAAATACTAATTTATACAGTGCTTATTATTTAACCCGTGGACTGGTTAAGAAAATGAAAGAAAATCGTTCGGGACATATTTTTACCATTTGCTCTACAGCCAGCATTACGGCTTATGTAAATGGCGGTTCTTACGGTATCTCCAAATTTGCTCTATTGGGAATGAATAAGGTGCTGCGAGAAGAAATGAAAGAATTTGGTATAAAGGTTACTTCTGTGCTTCCTGGGGCCACTTTAACAGCAAGCTGGGAAGGGGTGGATTTTCCTCCAGAGCGATTTATGAAACCCGAAGATGTTGCAGAGGCGATTTTGGGGGCTTATAATATGTCCCCTCGATCGGTAATGGAGGAAGTGCTTATAAGGCCGATGGAGGGAGATATTTAAAAAGAGTATAAGTATTATGAATTATGAATTAATATCTTGCTGATCAAATTCGTGTTTTTTTGGCAGAAGTTTAATAATTTAAAAATATCGGAATCCGTGTCTTCTACTGGTTTGAGGATTTACTCGAACCAGTAAAATTTGGGGTTAAATCCTAGGCATTCGTCATTTAATCATCTAACTCCTCCCTCTTCATTTCAATTACTTTCTCTCTCGTCGGACTTATAAGGAAAAATGATCCGGAAATTTGTAAAAATTGTAAATAGAGCTACTTCTGATTTTATTGAAGAAGGAGCAATGGCTTTGGCAGCCGGTATAGCTTATTATGCTATTTTTTCTTTTCCTGCCATTCTGATTATTGTGTTGAAAGTTGCTGGGATTGTTTATGGACAAAAAGCAGTAGCAGGAGAATTATTTACACAAATTTCAGAGTTGGTAGGTTCCGAAAATGCACACTTTATTGAGCAAGTAGTTCAGGGAGCTTATCTTTCAGATTTTGGTCCTGTGGCTTTAAGTGTGGGATTAACTATTTTATTTTTTAGTGCTACTACTGTTTTCAAGGCTGTACAATCTGCCTTGAACCTTATTTGGATGATTCAGGTAAAGCCTAAGGGAATAAAGTCCTATATCAAAGTTGTAATGGATCGATTGTTTGCGTTTTTGGTAATACTAATTTTTGGGTTAGTCTTGATTGCTTTTTTGTTAGCAGGGGCTATTATAGATCATTTTCAGCAATGGATTTCCCAGTATTTTTCCCTTCCTTCTGCTACAATTATCCATCAGATTCATTCTGCTATCTCTTTTTTTACCTTGGTACTGATGGTTGGGGTAACTTTTAAAATCCTTCCAGATGTCCGTTTAAAGTGGAAGGATGTCTGGTTTGGAGCCATTACAACAGCTCTTTTGCTTTCTTTAGGAAGGTACTTGATCGGTGTATACCTGGAACATTCTAATGTAAGCTCCTCTTATGGTGCAGCAGGTTCTGTTGTGGTCATGTTATTGTGGATTTATTATTCTTCTTGTATTTATTTATTTGGTGCCCAACTTACGGAAGCCTATGTAGAAATTAGTGGAGGGGAAATTAAAGCAGGTAAAAATGCTGTAAAAATTAGAATTGTGGAGGCGAGTAAAGTTGATGAGGACCTAAAAGAAGGTATCGATTTTTTGAACTAAAAAGAAATTTATGATTCATACATTGCTTGTCTATCCCTCTTCAAGGCTTGAAAATATTTCATTTCAGTATTCTTTAGGTTGATGTATTTCTGTTTTTCATATAATCTTTTTAATAAACGAATCCTTTTTCTTTGATAGAGGATGGTCACGGTCATGCATAAGAATATGAGGGGGAATATAAACAAGATAGTATATACTGTAAGCGCTACTGAACTCACATGAAAGAAAGTAGCCAATTTGCTAATAATAATACTGTAGTATTCAAAAAGCGCATATTCGTTCATGTTGATTGTATTTTTTAGTTAAACTTGACCGATTTTAATTGTATTGCTTTAAAAGACTATAGTCATTCTTGAAAGGTAATTTTAAACTAATAAAAGGGGGCTGATAAAAAGAATTAAATAGTAGGAGATTTTTGGAGGGTTATCCTCATGAAATAAGATTATTCTTTCAAGAATATTTCGCGTGTAAGTAGTTGTTTTTCAGTGATTTGTGTTGTTTATTTGTTGTTTGTAATTCAATTGATGATTATTTAATTCTATTACAGTAAATATATATTTTTAATAGTAAAAAT
>NZ_SMMB01000459.1 GCF_009711365.1 Xanthovirga aplysinae
TGACGATAAAATAAATTTTTTTACACCATTATATACCGTAAGGTATATTAAAATTATATGCTATGAAAAGAGTTGTCATAACGGGATTGGGAGCTATAACTCCCATCGGAAATGAAACCAAAGTTTATTGGGAAAACTTGCTCAAAGGGGTGTCAGGCGCGGAAATGATCAGTCGATTTGATCCCTCACAATTTAAAACAAAATTTGCATGTGAAGTAAAAGATTATGATCCTCTTGATCATTTTCATCGGAAGGATGCTCGAAAATTAGATCGTTTCAATCAATATGGGCTCATTGCAGCAGAAGAGGCAATACAAGATGCTACCTTAAAATTCGACAATCTTAATAAAGATCGAATTGGGGTTATATTTTCTTCAGGGATTGGCGGTTTTGAAACTTTTGAGAAAGAAACGTTGGATTACTTCCAAAATGGTGCTACCCCAAAATTTAATCCTCACTTTATCACTAAAATAATTCCCAATGGTGTGGCTGGCTTGCTTTCGATTAAACATGACCTGAGAGGAGTTAACTATTGCCCTGTAACCGCTTGTGCTTCTTCTACCCAGGCTTTGATCCATGCTTTTAATTCCATAAAACTTGGAAAAGCAGATATCATCATTGCGGGAGGATCAGAGGCACCCATAACGGAGTCCTCTATTGGAGGTTTTAACGCTATGAGATCATTATCCACAAATAATGAACATTACAAGGAGGCATCAAAACCATTTGATAAAAATCGGGATGGCTTTGTCATTGGAGAGGGGGCAGGAGCTTTGGTGGTGGAAAGCTTGGAAAGTGCAGTAAAAAGAGATGCCCATATTTATGCAGAAATTGTAGGGGGAGCTGAAACGGCCGATGCTTACCACATTACCAACACTCACCCAGAGGGACGAGGGGCTTATCGGGCTATGAAAGAAGCTATTGGAGAGGCGAGGATCTCGACAAAAGAAGTAGATTATATCAACGCTCATGCTACCTCTACGGCAGCAGGTGACCTTTCTGAGATCAAGGCTATCAAAAAGCTATTCGCAGATAATTTAGGACAGGTTCAAATTAATGCTACAAAATCAATGACCGGCCACTTGCTAGGAGGTACCGGTGCGGTTGAGGCAATAGCTACCTGCCTTTCAGTAAAAACAGACGTTATTCCACCAACAATCAATACGAGTATTTTGGATGAAAATATACCTACTGAGATGAACCTTACCTTAGGGAAAAAATCGACTAAAACAGTTAATTATGCTTTAAGCAATAGTTTTGGTTTTGGGGGTCATTGTGCGGCTATATTGATGAAAAAATATGATAAATAATGCTCTTAAGATGGGCAGTTCCAACCTTTCTTCAGAAAAAATTGATTTCATAGGTCTTCAGGACTCCCATGCGCCTTTTTCAGCCTTGTTGGTGAGGAAGTGCTACATGGAAGTTCTTGATTTAAAAGAAAAAATAACCAAGGAAACCTATTTCACATTAATCCATTAAGCAGAAAGACTATAAAATGGAAATATAAAGGTTGTCTTGGGCAGGACTTAAAATAGTATGCGGAAAATAAGTAATTCTTATTGATGCGGTAGAAGATTATTCTATTTATTCAAGAATTTTGGGAAATCCCAAAAAGGAAGTATTCAAATTCAGCTAAAGCACAAAGGCTGATTATATCTTACTAACCCAGTTACATTTTGATCATGGAATAATTGATAAATGTTTAAAAATGCAGGGAATGATGA
>NZ_SMMB01001290.1 GCF_009711365.1 Xanthovirga aplysinae
CTTTTCCAGCAAAACTTGTCCTTTTTTAATATGAAAAATCTTGATTTTTCCTGCAATGGATTTAAATATTCTTTCGGTTCTTTCGGGACGAGCATCAGTGAGGAAAAGTTGGCCAAAAGTGTGACTGGCTACCATTTGCATCAACCGTTCAATCCGCCGATCATCGAGTTTGTCAAAAATATCATCTAGTAGAAGAATAGGCTTAAAGCCTTTGTGATCTTTTACTATATCAAAGTGAGCCAATTTTAAAGCTATTAAATAAGACTTTTGTTGACCTTGTGATCCGAATTTTTTGAGTGGATACCCTTCAATTTCAAATTTAAAGTCGTCTTTATGAGTACCTTTTGTTGTACGTTGAAGTACGAGGTCCTTTTCCAGGGCATTTCTAAAGTCCACTTCAAAATTTTCTTCTTGTAAGGCGGAACTGTAGGTAAGGGTAACTTCTTCCTGGGTTTCACAAAGATTTTGATAATGTTGCAAGAAAATTGGATTAAATTCTTGTATAAAAAGATTTCTTCCTTCAAAGATTCTTTTACCTACATTTAACAATTGTACATCATAAGTGGAAATCAGTTCATAGTCAATATAGTGTTGGTCAGAAAATTGTTTTAAAAGGGAGTTTCGCTGTTTTAACAGTCGATTATATTTCATTAGATTTTCCAAGTAATCCGGATCAATTTGCGAAATTATGGCATCAAAAAATCGGCGGCGAAACTCACTGCCTTCTCGAATAATATCTGTATCATTTGGAGCAATGAGTACGACTGGAAATTGGCCAATATGATCACTTATTTTCTCGTAGGGCTGCCGGTTCAGCTTAAAAACCTTTTTTTGGCTTTTTTGAAAACTGCAATGCACCTGATCTTTTTGCTCTCCTTTCCGGAAATCACCCATTACCATCAAATAGGGGGCATTATGTTGAATATTTTGGCTGTCTACCGTGTTAAAAGCACTTTTCGTTAGTGATAGGTAATGAATAGCATCTAGTAAGTTAGTTTTTCCACTCCCATTCCCTCCAACAAAGCAATTAATTTGCCTGGAAAAGTTCAGCTTGAGTTCCTGGTAGTTCTTAAAGTGTAGTAAACTGATATTTTCGAGGTACATTAATTTCTTATTGAATGTTTTTTATTTAATTTCGCACTGCTTATAAGGGCATTAAAGGTAGTTTAATAGGGATTTTTTTATTTCTACTGATATTTTACTTTAAAAAAGGTTATTAGTAAAACCCATTTAGTGATTGGAAGACCAAAAATGAAATAATTACTTGTGGGATTTGAGATTCCTGGATCACTTTAAAACTAATAACTGTTATCTATAAATTAGTTGCAGAATTATGGCAAAGACAAAAGAAAAGTCAACAACAAAAGTAGACCCAAAAGCTAATTTTTCAAAAGAAACCTACATGTTCTGGTATGAGAATATGTTGTTGATGAGAAAATTTGAGGAGAAGGCAGGTCAGTTATACGGCCAGCAAAAGATCAGGGGATTTTGTCACTTATATATTGGACAGGAGGCTTGTGCTGCAGGTTCTGTTTCAGCTTTAGAAGAAGGAGATAAATATATTACTGCTTATAGAGATCATGCCCATCCAATTGTATTAGGTACAGATCCTAGAAAATTGATGGCTGAACTTTATGGTAAGGAAACCGGGGTTTCTAGAGGTAAAGGAGGCTCAATGCACATGTTTGATGTTGAAAAAGGATTTTTTGGCGGTCATGGAATTGTTGGTGCTCAAGTTCCATTAGGGGCAGGGCTGGCTTTTGCCGAACAGTACAAAAAAACCGGTAAAGTTTCAATTACTTACATGGGAGATGGAGCCGTAAGACAAGGTGCTTTCCACGAGGCTTTAAATATGGCGATGACTTACAAGTTACCAGCAATTTTCGTAATTGAAAATAACGGTTATGCCATGGGAACTTCTGTTCAACGAACATCTAATGTAACCGACTTATATAAACTAGGTTCAGCTTACGAAATGCCTTCTTTTCCAGTGGATGCAATGAAGGTAGAGGAAGTGCATAAAGCTGTGGCCGAAGCAGCAGAAAGGGCAAGAAGAGGTGATGGGCCAACTTTGTTGGAATTCAGAACTTACCGTTACAAAGGACACTCTATGTCTGATCCAGCAAAATATCGTACCAAAGAGGAAGTGGAAGAGTACAAAAGCCAGGATCCTATTGAGCAGGTGAAAACTACTATTTTGAAAAATAAATTTGCTTCCGAAGAGGAGCTGGATGCTATTGGCAAAAAGGTGAAAGAGACGGTTGCTGAATGTGTGAAGTTTGCTGAAGAATCATCTTATCCGCCTGCTACGGATGCTTATAGGGATGTTTATGCAGATCCTGCATACCCATTTATTAACGATTAAGCCGGTGAAAGTTTTTTTTCTGCTTATTTCTTATAAATTTGCGTTTCATAAATAAGGTAAAATGAAGCAAAAGCATAAACAAAAAGAAGAATTTCATTCTACATCAGATTTTCTGGAAAGACCAGAAGCTTTACAGCAGGAGATTTCTAGAACTGAAGAGTTTATTAGAACCAACCGAACGGTAGTTTTTTCATTAGGAGGACTATGCGCCTTGATTATCGCAGCCTATTTTGGGTATAAGTACTACAATGATAATCAAAATGTTGCTGCACAGCGAGAGATGTTCCAGGCTGTACGGTATTTTGAAGAAGAGGATTATGCCAATGCCTTGAACGGGGATGGAAATAATTTGGGTCTTATTGATATTATGGATGATTATGGCTCTACTAAAGCCGCTAATTTGGCTCAATATTACACCGGAGTAATTCATTTGAAACAAGGTGAGTATGATGAAGCTATCGACTTTTTAGGTAAATTCAGTGCTGATGATGTTGCTGTACAAGCAAGAGCCTATGCTTTGATTGGAGATGCTTACATGGAAAAAGGAGATTTTAGTGAAGCAGCTAAGTTTTATAGCAAGGCAGCAGACTTTAATGCTAATAAATTTTTCTCTCCACAGTATTTGATGAAAAATGCTTTAGCATTGGAGAAAAATGGTGATTTGAGAGGAGCAGAAGCAAGCTACGATAAGATTGTTAAAGAATATGCTAGTGCTTACGAGTATCAGGAAGCACGAAAACAGAAGGCTCGACTATCGGCCCTTGCATCAAAGTAAAATATAAAGATATTAAATCAAAAAAAGGGATGAGGCTTTGATGCTTTATCCCTTTTTTTATTTCTGAAGTTTTAAAAATGTTCTTTAACGAAAAGGAAAGAAAACTAAAAGTTTAGTAAGGATTTTTAGGTAAATGCTATTCTTTTTTTGAGTTTAAGAGGCAATTGAAATATAAATTTTAAATTATTCATCAAAATGGCGACAAGTCTGAAGAGTTTAAGTGAGCATTCCGAGCAAAATTTGGTTGATATTTCCGGAAAGAAGTTTGCATTGATTGTTTCGGAATGGAATGAGGAGATTACAGAGTCCCTTTATGCAGGTGCATATGAGACACTATTGAAAAATGGAGCAAAAAAGGAGAATCTTGTGAAAAAATATGTTCCTGGAAGTTATGAGCTGATATTAGCGGCACAATGGATGGCTCAAAAGGAAGATATTGATGCCGTTATTTGTTTGGGTTGTGTAATTCAGGGAGATACGAAACATTTCGACTTTATTTGTGATGCTGTGGCTCAAGGTATTAAAGATGTAAACTTGAAATATAATAAACCAGTGATTTTCGGTGTCCTTACCCCTAATAATCAGCAACAGGCCTTGGATCGTGCAGGTGGAAAACATGGGAATAAGGGCGATGAGGCCGCGATTACCGCCATAAAAATGCTAGGGTTTTAACGCTTGATCAAAATAGATAATAAGGAATTAAGGAAATAGAGGGAATAATTGCCCAAATAAATAAAGAGATGAAGGTTTTAAAATTTGGAGGTACTTCGGTAGGATTACCACAGCGGATGCATCATGTCGCACAATTGGTGACCGCAGATAAAGAATCTAAGGTAGTTGTATTGTCAGCTGTATCAGGAACAACCAATGCCCTAGTGGAAATTGGAGAGCTTCTGTTGAAGGGAAATAAGTCAGGGGCTACCAAAAAGATAGATACCTTATACGATAAATATCTGGACTTTTACAAAGAGTTACTGAGTGAAGAGGAAAGTCTTTTTAAGGGCAAAGAGATTATTGACACCCATTTTGGGTTTATTCGCTATCTATTGGATAGTTCGTTTAGTGAGTGGAAAGAAAAGGAATTGTTGGCTCAGGGTGAGTTGCTCTCCACAAAGCTTTTTTATACTTACCTCAAAGAAATTGGTATTAAGGCCGTTTTATTGCCGGCATTGGATTTTATGTATATCGATGAAGATGGGGAGCCTGATGTGGAATATATTCGGGAAAAACTGCATGAGCGATTGGCTGATAATAAAGGAAATCAGATTTTTGTTACTCAAGGATTTATTTGTAAAAATGCCGAAGGATTAATTGATAACTTAAAAAGAGGAGGAAGTGATTATTCAGCTTCTCTAATTGGAGCGGCATTGCAGGCTGATGAAGTGCAAATTTGGACTGATATTTCCGGAATGCACAACAATGACCCCAGGATCGTGGAAGACACTTTCCCTATTGCGGAACTTTCATTTGAAGAGGCTGCGGAGTTGGCTTATTTCGGCGCTAAAATTTTGCACCCTTCTTCCATCCTTCCTACCCAGAAATATAATGTTCCCGTACATTTGTTAAATACTATGCAACCACAAGCTAAGGGGACTTTGATCAGCTCCAAGCAAAACCCGGGGGCGATTAAGGCAGTGGCAGCAAAGGATGGGATCATTGCCATTAAAATTAAATCGAGCAGAATGCTATTAGCTTATGGTTTTCTAAGAAAAATTTTTGAGATCTTTGAAAAGTATAAGACACCAATTGATATGATCACTACCTCCGAAGTAGCGGTTTCCCTCACCATTGATGATGATAGCCAGTTAGGAGCCATTTTGGATGAGTTAAAGGAGTTTGGTACTGTTCAGGTAGATGAAGAGTTGAGCATTGTTTGTATTGTAGGTGATTTTGTTTCGGAGAAGAAAGGGATAATTGAGAAAGTGATCCATTCTATGAATGATATACCTTTAAGAATGGTGTCCTTTGGAGGAAGCAAAAATAATATTTCCCTATTAATTGAGACAGAAAAGAAACGAGAAGCCCTTCTTTCCTTAAACAAGGGTCTTTTCCATAAGTAATTTCTTAATGTAGCTTATTTTTCAAGCTAAGTTTTGAAAATAAAAAAGGCAGGGCTTTTTCAAGTCCTGCCTTTTTAATGTAGAAAATTCTCTAAATAGAAAATGAAATAATAGGTATTTCACTTATTCTTAATTTCTCCTAATTAAGCTGGTTGGAAGGCAAAGAATATTATCCATACAAATAATAAAATAGGTAATAAAATTGGAATGGAATAGCGAATTATGTAGCCAAAGAAAGAAGGCATCTTCACTCCTGTTTGTTCTGAAATAGATTTCACCATAAAATTAGGTCCATTACCAATATAGGTGAGGGCACCAAAAAATACCGCTGACAAAGAAATAGCTCTTAATGAAAGTATGGAGTCTGGAAAGGAGCCATTGGCATATGCAGCTACATCCGCAATATTTCCTACATCCATGCCAGAAGAACCCATGGCAGCAGCCAGGAAGTTAAGATAAGTTGGCGCATTATCTAAAACACCGGATAAAAACCCTGTTCCCCAATAAAGGGAATTATGGTTAATGAGAGCCGTTCCGGCATCTGATTTAGCAAATTCGGAAACCAGTTCAAGGGCCGGCATCATGGTCCCAAATATTCCAATGAATATTAAGGCAACTTCTCGGATTGGCTCCATATTAAACTCGTTACCCCTTAATGCCTCTTTATTGGCAAAGCGATGAGATAGGTAGGCTACAGAAAGCATTATAACTTCACGGAGGTAAGAAAACTTTGTTCCGTCGTATTGAATAGCAGGAACCCAATCTACTACATTGGGATCAAGAAAAACGGCAGCGATTACCACTCCTAACCAAAGGAAGTTTCTACCTCCAACAATACTGATTTTGTTGCTGAAAGATCCAGGAAGTTCACTTTCATCTAAGTCTTTATTCCTTTTGTCAACAATATAAAAAAGAACCGCTAATATAATTAAACAAAAGGCCCAGGCTAATATATTATGTTCAAGGGTCCAGAAGAATGGCACTCCTTTCAAGAATCCTAAGAATAAAGGGGGATCACCAATTGGAGTTAGTGCACCACCCGCATTACTAACCATGAAAATGAAGAAAATAATATGATAGGCCTTAACTCTCCCCTTATTCATTCGTATGAAGGGTCTAACCAAGAGCATGGATGCTCCAGTAGTGCCAATAAGGTTTGATATTACTGCTCCAATTATAAGCAAGGCTGTATTTACACCTGGGGTAGCCTTTTTATCTACCTTAATAAGTATTCCTCCTGAGGCCATGTATAAGGAGGCCAATAAGGCTATAAACTGTACATATTCAGCAAATGAGTGAATAGGGCCATGAACATTTTCCAGAGAGAAAACATAATAAAAGACAACAATGAGAGCTAAAAATATGGCTATTATGGGGTAGTTCTTATGCCAAAAATGTTCATAAAACAGGGGGCCAGTGGCAATCATTCCTAATAGAAGCATAAAAGGGATTACCAGCCAGGTAGGAGGACCATGATGCACCTCTTCTCCCATAGAGCCCTCATCCTGCATCTTATGTTCTGGTTCAGATTGTTGACTGTTAATAACTTCTTTGTTTACGGTTGCCTCATCTTCGGCAACAACCGTTTCAAAGTTTTTTGGAGTTGAGGTTTCCGCCAAGGCAGTAGAAGTCAGTGAAGACGTTGCCAAGGAAAAAAAACAAAGAATTAAAATTAAAAAGTTTTTCATGATATTCATGATAAAGGTTGAGTTCTGGAATTATTCAGTCAGGTGATGTCTGAAAAAATATTTTTTGCCGAAAAGAAATATTTGCCTAAAGATAAACGATTATTGGTGTAAACGGTAATCCCTGCTTTTTTTTCGACAAGTGATCATCAGAGCTTTTCTAAATTTCTCATTTTTAAGCGATAAAGGAATGCTGAAAAACAATATCTCACTGCTTTACTGTCTAAACAGATAAGGGTTAAATTTAAGGGTGTCGTGAAAAAATTCGACTTTAATTTACTTTTCAAAGTAAAGGGAAACGTTAAAAAAATAGTGTCCCGAAGGAAACAATGCCTGGATTTTTTGGCTAGAGACGCAATACATTGCGTCTCTGTAGATTTCTTTTCACTTAAATTTAAACCAATTCTTTTAGAGCTAACTCAAATGAAGTTCTTGCAATTTCAGTCCTATTCTGGTTAACCTTTCTTGCTCTGTCAAGGGCCCGCCAGATTGTGGAAGAGGTGTCTGAAAAAATGGCCTCGTCAGTTACTTCCACCTCGGTGCTCATTAAGTAAGCAAATACCCTAGCCATGCCACAATTGGCGATAAAATCTGGAATTACCGACACATTGGCATCTGCAAATTCCCCTGTTGGGCCAAAGAAAATTTCAGGATCTTTAAAGGGAACATTTGCACCACAGGAGATAACTTCTAATCCCGAAGCAATCATTCTTTCAACTTGTTGACGGTCAACTAAACGGGAGGCAGCTGCTGGGATAAAGATTTCCGATTTGAGGTCCCATATTTTTTTATTTATTTCTTCAAATGGGATAAGGTTTTCGATGGTAAGTTTGTTGCCTTTGCGGTTTAAAAAAAACTCCTGAATTTCATCAAAGGAAAAACCTTCCTCTCTTATTACTCCTCCCTCTTTATCAATAATGCCTACAATTTTCACTCCTTCTTTGGCCAGGTAAAAAGCAGCAGCAGCACCAACATTGCCCCATCCCTGAATGACTGCCCTTTTCTTGGCAAGTTGTCCATTCCAAAGGTGATAATAGTGTTTGACAGCTTCCGCTACTCCATATCCGGTGATCATATCGGCAACGGTATATTTGCGGTCTACCGATGGACTAAAGGTTCGATCTTCCAATACTTTGCTTACTCCATGACGAAGTTGACCCAGTTTTTTGATCTTTTGTGGTTCTGAGGCCTGAAAATGACCATTAACAACTCCTTCTTGAGGGTGCCACAACCCGTATTCTTCAGTAATTGGAATTACCTCGTGAATTTCATCAACATTAAGATCTCCTCCGGTTCCGTAATAATTTTTCAAAAGGGGGATAACAGCTTTATACCATCTTCTTAATACACCATCTTTTCTTGGATCATTTGGGTCAAAATTAATGCCGGATTTTGCTCCTCCAATAGCCGGACCCGAAACAGTAAATTTAACTTCCATTGTTTTCGCAAGGGATTCTACTTCATGTTGATCCAATCCTTTACGCATTCTTGTTCCTCCTCCGGCAGCGCCACCTCTTAAAGAGTTTATTACTACCCAGCCTTCAGCCTCAGTTTCTGAATCATTCCATTCAAAAACTATTTCTGGTTTCTTATTCTCAAACTTTTCAAGAAGCTCTTTCATTTTTACTGTTATTTTGCCCGTCAAATTTATAAAATTAATTCAAGTTTAAAACCATGTTTTAAATCAATGGAGTACTATTTTAATGTACTTTAAAGGATTTTAAGAAGTGTGTCTTGAAGCACCTCTTGCCTTATTACTTTTGCCTTTAGCAAAATCTTTTATGGCTTTAATGTGTTTGGCCTTGTATTTTGTTTTATTTTCAAAAATGCAGGGATTGCAAATATAAGAGCTTCCCTTAAAATTGCAATTGCTGCTTTTGGAACTAATTTTAACCTTGGGCTTTCACCAAAGCCAGAGTTTTGAATGGAGGAAACATTTCTTCCCGTGGAGGTTGATTTCCTATAGGTAAAATGGATTATTGAAATTTATGGGTTTTAGGACAAGTTTTGTCACTTTCTCACGTTTTTCCCTAAACTTTTAGTTTTTATCCTTTTTTTTATTCCACTGAATTTCCTTATTTGTCTGCCGAAAAATTGAAGTAATCTACTTACTTGATTAAGAAAGGTAATATTAGGCAATTTTTAATTGCTAGTAGGTTGGGTAGTAAAGGGATTTGGGGTTATTCAAACCAAACTGGATGAATTTAGTTGTAGATATGGGGAATACCCGCATCAAAACAGGGGTGTTTCAAGGGGCTAAATTAATACAAGAAAGAAAAGATCAGGCGGAAGCAGATCTTTTTCAATTTATTAAAGAGGTTAGTCCTAGTGCTGTGTTAGTCAGTTCAGTAGGGGTGGATGTGACGGCTTTTGTAGAACAAATTCGAAAAAATATTCCAGTTGTAGTACTTGGTCCAACCACTCCAATTCCTATCAAAAATAAGTATAAAACCCCGGAGACTCTGGGGGTAGACAGAATAGCAGGTGCTGTTGGGGCTAAATTTTTGTTCCCAAATAAAAATTGCCTGGTTATAGATACAGGAACCTGCATCACTTATGAATTTATTGATGATGAAGGGCAATATTGGGGAGGTGGAATTTCACCCGGTTTGAGAATGAAAGTGGAGGCCCTACATAATTTTACAGCAAAATTGCCGTTTATTGAACTCGAAAACGATGTGCCTTTAATTGGGCGAAGTACAGAAGAATCAATGCTTAGCGGGGTGGTAAATGGTACCCTTGCGGAAATTGAGGAAATTATTCGGATGTATAAACGTAAATTTGCAAATTTGCAAATTGTAGTTTGTGGTGGAGACTCGAATTTCTTTAAAAATAAGATTAAAACAGATATCTTAATAGTTCCCGATTTGGTCCTAATGGGCCTAAACAGAATATTGCAACACAATGATCCGAAAAAAAATCAGTAAAGGGCTTTTGGTTCTCATGACCTTTTTAAGCTCCGTGAGTATGGCGCAAGTGACTAATTCTCCCTACACTTTTAATGGGCTGGGTGATGTTGCGGATCTTGGATTAATCAATACCCTTGGTATGGGGGGATTAGGGGTTAGTTATGGATCACCTTGGTTTATAAATAATGTGAACCCCGCTTTATTAGTCCGTAACGGTTTATTTACTACATTCGATATAGGGGCTGCTTCCGATTTGCGTCATATAAGAGATGCAAGTGGAAGCAATACAAATTTTCAGGCCGGATTATATAATGCCATTTTGAGTGTGCCAGTTTCCAGGGATCGTTGGGTGGCCTCCATTGGGTTGAAACCCCTGACTAATGTTCGGTATAATATTAATTCGACCCAAACTGTAGTGAGTGATGGGGAAGAGTTTGAAGTTCAAAATCAATTTCAAGGAACGGGAGGGTTGAGTCAGTTCTTTATTTCCAATGGTGTAAAATTGAACAAGAATTTTTCTGTAGGGCTGATGTCTTCCTATACTTTTGGCGCTATTACTAAAACATTACTACAAAACCCTTTGAGCTCCTCTTCTGCCATTGATGATAGCTTTCTATTTATTAACGAAGATTCTATTTTGAGTGTAAGTGGGTTTACATTTCAGTTAGGAGGAGCCTACCAAGGAAAGATAGGTAATGATACCTACTTAAATTTAGGAGGTGCCTACATGTTTGAATCTAACCTTAATGCCACGGAGTTAGTAACTATTTCTAACGCAGGAACGCCCGCTGATACAGTGCAAAACCTTTCTGGGAAGGTAACATTCCCCGCAACAACATGGGCAGGGATTTCCTTCGAAAAGCGGTATAAATGGATGGTAGGTTTTGATTATAGAAGACAACAATGGGACAAATTTCGAGATTTTCAGGGCAATAACGAAGGGTTGCGGCCTTCCGATTTGTATATCCTTGGTGGAAAATATACCCCTAATATCAACGACGTAAACAATTACTGGAACAGGGTGACTTACCGTGCTGCAGTTCGGTTTGAAAACACCCAGTATATGCAAAATAATAATCAGGTTCAGGATCTTGGCATAAATTTTGGGTTAAGCTTACCTGTATATACGGCCTCCTATATTAATTTTGCTGTACAAGTGGGGCAAAGAGGCTCATTAGATAAGGGACAAGTAAGGGAAAATTATGCCAAAATTTTTCTAGGGTTTACTTTTAACGATAAATGGTTTATTAGAAGAAAATTAGATTAAACTTAAAATGATGAAAGCAAAGATTTTAATAGGCTTATTTTTTGCATTTGGAGTGATTAACTTCGCCCAGGCTCAGGCTGGATGGAACTGGCCAGAAGATAAAGCAACAGCTGAAGAAAAGTATGTTCTTTCCAATGATTATACTAAACAGCAAAATTGGGCAGAAGCTGTAGGGCCCTGGAGATGGTTATATAAGGAAGCTCCTAATTTGAATAAAGCTTTATACCTGAATGGGGTGAAAATTTATAAGGGATTGGCAGATGCTGAAAAAGATGCCAAAACTAAAATTGCTTACGCAGATACAGTGATGATGCTCTACGATCAGCGTGTAGAGTTGTATGATGAAGAAGCAAATGTGAGAAACAGACAAGCTTTTGATGCTTATAAATATTTTAAGTCTGATAAAGCTAAATATGGTGAATTGCTTTCTTTATTCCAGAAAACTTTTGAGCTCAATGGCAATAAAGTGATTGATAATAACCTTATTGCCTATATGGATGTGGTTAGAATATACAAGGCTACCAATCCTGATGCCATGTCTGATGAGCAAGCTTTAGAGGTTTACGAGCAAATTAGCGATATTCTGGACAGTAAGAAAGCCGCAAAAACAAACCTTGCCCGCTTGGAGAAATATGGGGACCAAATTGATAAAATTCTTGCAATGACTGTAAAAGTGGATTGTGAATTTATCGAAAACAACATGGCTCCAAAATTAGTGGAAGACCCATCTAATTTGAAGTTAGCCAAGCAGATCTTTAAAATGTCGTTGGCAGGAAAATGTTCTGATAATTCATCCTATTTGTTAGCGGCAAAAGTGATCCAGGACAATGAACCTACTTTTGCCATGGCTAAGTTGATTGCAGGAAAGGCTGCAAATGTAAAGAATTATGATGAAGCCTTTAAGTTTTACGATAAGGCCATTGAATTAGCAACTGATGAAATGGATAAGTCAGATATCTACATGAATAAGGCAAAAATCTATGCGGTTAGAGGAAATAGGTCCTCTGCTAGAAGCAATGCTTTTAAGGCTGTTAGTATCGATGCCAGTAAAAAGGAGGCTTATGCCTTGGTAGGTAACTTGTACATGCAAAGCTACGAAAGTCTGAAAGAAGGGAAAAACCCGGTTGAAGACCGTGGAGTTTTCTTGGCTGCTTATGAAATGTTTAGAAAGGCTGGAAATTCCAAAGGAATGCAATTAGCCAAGGAGCAATTCCCTTCTAATGAGGATATCTTTAACTACGGAATGAAGGTGGGAGAAAAAATGCATGTAGGAGGCTGGATTAACTCAGATGTTGTTATTCAGAAAAGATAATAAATGCCATACAAAAAAAGCGGTCAGTGCCTGGCATTGACCGCTTTTTTTGCTTCTATGTTAATATTTTTTCCAATTTTTACATTATCGACAAAATATTGACATAGAAAACTGGAGATATACGTTAGAAAAAATAATAAGACGTTAGCAAAATTTTTATTTCTTTTTTGGTTAATTAGACAATAAGGATAGTTACAAATTGAGAATTAGGATTAAAGGAGAAAGAAATTTTAAAAGCGATTGGATAAATTTAGCCATAGGGAGGGTTAAGTAAATCAAAAATGGCAGACGTTGTTTTTGTTTTATATTCAAAAAACCTCAAGTGAATTCCACTTTAAATTCCAAATCCTTGATTTTTAATTCACAATTAAATTATTGATAATGAGAAGAAGTCTTTCTTGTTTTATATTCTTTTTAAGTTTGATCATTGGATTTACTGCTTGTTCTCCAGATAAGGACAATAAGGCCTTGGAACCTTATGATGGCCCCTTGTTGGAGGCCGTGGATGTGGAAATGCTTGTGAGTGATTCTGCTGTGGTCCGGATGAAGCTAACCGGGAAAAGACAATGGGATTTTAAAAATGGAAATAGGGAGTTTCCTGAAGGGTTATTTATGGAATTTTTGGAACCAGATGGTTCTATTACCTCCACCATAAAGGCCGATAGTGGATTTTATACCTCGGAAACCAATTTGTACAGAGCCAAAGGGGATGTGGTAGTTGTTAGTAAGGAAGAGGAAGAAAAGGAACTGTACACTGATGAACTTTTTTGGGACCCTGCCAAAGAAAAGATATATACTGACAAATATGTTAAGATAATTACATTAACTGATACCCTGGAAGGAACAGGGCTGGAATCCGATCAGAATTTTATTAATTATGAGATTCTAAACCCCAAAGGGAGTACAATTTTGGATGATGATGAAGAGTTTTAATATATTGATCTTTTCCCTGGCTGTAGCCTCCTTTATTATTGGGGTGCACCAATCGATGACCATTGGAATCCAGGAGTCTTATTGGCTTTTTATGATAAGTACAGCTTTGTTCTTTTGGTATAAGTTAAGAAAAGGACGGCTGGAAGAAAGCTCACAGGATGTTGCCGCCAAGTCACAAAAAAGAAAGAAGAATTGAGTTATTAAAAATAAGATGGTAGATTTTAGAACTTTTTGAAGCAGCCTTGGGGAGAACATCACTAAAATTGTGATTAGGGGAAAATGAGTTGCTGTTTCAAAAATATCTTCTAAAATTTCAGATTGAATGGATACTTATCAGACACTTACTTTTATTGCAATAAGCCTTTTTTTTTCTGCTGTTTTTTCCGGAGTTGAAATTGCATTTGTGTCTGCAAATAGACTTCAGATTGAGCTTCAAAGCAGTAAAGGGTATTTTTCCGGCCAAATGTTAGCAAGGTTTATTAAAAAACCTTCACGCTTTATTGCCATGACCCTAGTGGGGAATACGGTGTCTTTGGTTGTTTACGGAATTTTCATGGCCCAGTTAGTAGACCCTTTTTTGGTCCAAACCCTACCTCCTTTTCTAAATAATGATGTATCCATTTTGGTGTTTCAGACTATTATTTCCACAGCAGTGGTGCTGATTACGGCTGAGTTTTTACCCAAGAGTTTGTTTTTGTTAAATCCAAACTGGCTGCTATCATTTTTTGCGATTCCTCTCAGTCTATTATATTTCTTGATGTATCCTATTATTTGGGGAGTTGTGGCCTTATCTCGTTTTATTATTACCAAGATTTTAGGCCTGGATTACTCTGAGGACAAACCTGTATTTGGATTAACGGATCTAAGCCACTTTATCCGTAGTTCGCTTCAGCATGAAAATGTACGTAGTAAATTGGAAATGGATACGGAAATATTTACCAATGCTCTTGAGTTTAAAAAGGTGAAGGTTCGTGATTGTATGATTCCTCGTACCGACATTGTGGCCATTGGTATTGATGAGGGAATTGAGGATCTACGTCAGGCTTTTGTTGAGAGTGGGCATTCCAAGATTATGGTCTACAAAGATTCCATAGATGAAATAATAGGTTATTGTCACTCTTCAGAATTGTTTAAAAAACCTAAAGGAATTGAAAGTATACTTACCAGTATCATGATTGTGCCCGAAGTTATGTTGGCAAATGAATTGATGGTTCAATTTATTTCTGAGCATAAAAGTGTAGCTTTGGTAGTAGATGAATTTGGGGGAACTTCCGGGATTGTGACCATGGAGGATATCATTGAAGAAATATTTGGTGAAATTCAGGATGAACATGATGTTGGAGAGTGGACAGAACAAAAGATTGATGAAAATAATTACTTAATGAGCGCCCGCCATGAAGTAGATTATTTAAATGATAAATATGGTTGGAGAATTCCAGAAGGAGATTATGATACCTTGGGAGGTTTTATCCTTTCAGTTACCGAAAATATTCCCAAACCAAATGAGAAAATCGAAATCTCACCCTTTGTTTTTACCATAGTTTCTACAAAGAAAACCCATATTGATTTGGTGAAAATTTTGATCCTACCTCAAGAGGAAGAAGAATCTTGAAAATTGAAGCTTAATTAGTATAAAATTTTGATTTTATCTGATGAAGTAACTATTTTGCGCCCTAGAAAAATTTAGAAGATGGCATTAATCAATAAAATTAGAGAAAAATCAGGTCTTGCTGTGGGAATCATCACAGTTGGTTTAATACTATTTTTGTTAGGGGGTGACCTACTAGGGCCCAGTTCAAGGATTCTTGGCCGTGGTACCTCTAATACTATAGGGGAAATTGCCGGGGAAAGTATTAGCTTGGAACAATACCAAATGGTGTTGGATGAATTGCAATTGAATTATAGTTTGCAAACTGGAAGAAAACCAAATGAAGCTGAACTTAGCTCCCTTCGGCAGCAAGCTTGGGAATATCTAATTGTACAGGTTGGCTTTGGTCAGCAGTACGATAATTTAGGAATTGTCGTGACCAGTGATGAAATGATCGATATGGTTCAAGGCAAAAACCTTGACCCTCAGATTGTTCAGGCTTTTACCAATCCTCAAACCGGGGAATTTGACAAAGAAAATGTAGTAAATTATTTACAAAATCTTGGTAGTCTTCCACCTGAGCAACAGGCCCTATGGTATAATTTTGAAAAACAAATGAGGGATGGAAGACGTCGTTTGAAGTATGATAATCTTATTGTGAAATCTTCTTTTGTGACAGAAGAGGAAGCAAAGCAAGATTATAAAGAGCAGTACGATGTTGCAGATGTAAAATACCTTTATGTTCCTTATAGAAGTATCAATGATTCTTTAGTAGAAGCTTCTAATGCTGAATTAGAAAAATATCTGAGCGCTCACAAAGATCAATATCAGGTAGAGGATAGCCGTAGCATTCGATATGTTTCTTTTTCCGTGGTTCCTTCGGCAAAAGATTCTGCTGATATCCGCCAGGAGTTAGCTGACTTGAAGGCTCAATTTATGTCCACTGTTGATGATTCTACTTTTGCTATTATCAATACAGAAGGAGTTAATGCTTACCAATCTTTGACAGTAGACCAGCTTCCAGGGGAATTGGCTGATCATATAGAAGAATTAAAGGCAGGTGAAGTTGAAGGTCCAGTTCAGGTTGGAAATGCTTATAATTTGTATAAAATTTCAAATATTGGAGCTGGTGAAAATTATGTGGCTAAGGCAAGTCATATCTTAATTAAAGCTGCGGATGAAAGCAATGCCGCCAAAGCGGAGGCAAAAAGAAAAGCTCAGGATGTACTTAAAAAAGCACGTGCAGGAGAAGATTTTGCTCAATTGGCTCGGGAAAACAGTGAAGGACCTACCGGACCAAGAGGTGGTGATTTAGGTTGGTTTGCAGAGGGAAGAATGGTAAAGCCATTTAGTGATGCCGTTTTTGCTTCCAGCAGAGCAGGAGTAATCAATAAAGTGGTAGAAACAGAATATGGATTCCATATTATTAAAGTTGATCATGCCAAGACAAACACTTTGTATAAAGTAGCTGTAATCGAGAAAGAATTAACCCCTAGTGATGAAACAATAGATGCTGCTTATAAAAAGGCAGATTATTTCGCTTCAACGTCCAATAATCTTGAGGAGTTTGAGGCTAATGCAAAAGAAGAAGGCATGAACACTAGATCAGCCCTTAAAATTGAAGCTGGTGATCAAAGAATTGGGGCGTTGGGTAGTGCAAGACCAATCGTTAGATGGGCCTTTAAGGACGCGGCTGTTGGTGGAGTTTCTCCTGTGTTTGATCTGGATAATGAATATGTGGTGGCTGTTCTGACTGGGAAAGTGGCTAAAGGAACCGCTTCATTGGAAAGTGTTAAGGGACAGATTGAAAGAAAAGTGAAAGATGAGAAGAAGGCTGAAATGATTAAGGCAAAACTTTCAGGCTCAAACTTAGCAGAAATGGGATCTTCATACGGTTCTGATGCGAAAGAATACAGTACTACAGGTCTTAAACTAAGCAGTAACAGTTTGCCAAATGTGGGATTTGCACCTGAAGCAGTAGGGTTAGCATTTGGTTTGGAAAAAGGCCAGGTTTCTTCTCCGATTGCTACAGAAAATGGTGTAATTGTAATGGAATTGAATAATAAGGTGGCAGCTGCTGATGTGACTGACTACTCATCATATAAAAAACAGTTAATGGATAAAATGCTGAATAGGGAGGCATATAACCTTTCCGAGACTGTTAAAGAAGCATCAGATATCAAAGACGAAAGATACAACTTCTTTTAATAAGATATTGCTCTAGAAAAAGGGACGACATCAATGGAGATGTCGTCCCTTTTTGTTTGGGGTAAGGGAAGTTTGAATATTAAGAATAACTATATCTTTCTCTTAAATCGATGATGTCTTTCTAAAATTACTTTTTATCAATTCCTACAATGAAGGAGGTTATTGTCCCTTTCTCTGGGATACAGGAGTAATCTAAAAGTTAGTAAAAGGAACAATTGGGGATTTCAAAAACTATTTAATCATCAATTTTTGTGGAAGATTCTTAATTCTAGTGGAGCAACCTTTGTTTTAACTAATATGAGGAAAAATAATTTATCCTTTCTTTTTTAACTTAATGCTATATCTATGCTGAATCAACCATTTTCATTTGAGTCCTTTAAGGAGAAGCTTGATCTTCAACATAAATTTCCAGAAGTGTATACTTTTAAATTTATTGTTCCTAGTACCCAGGTAGAAGAGATTAAGAGTTTATTCCTTTTGGACAGGACGTCTAAAATTGTGGAAAAGCCTTCAAAAGGAGGAAAATATATAAGCGTAACGGCCAAGGTTTTGATGGATTCCAGCGATGATGTAATTAGAATTTACAAAAATGCACAAAAAGTAGAAGGGGTTATTTCTTTGTAAATAACTTAGCGTTAATAATATTTTGGAACAGCACTTATTCTACTATTAGTGCTGTTCCCTAAGTATTTTCAGTAAATTGGGGGCAAATTCTTTATAATACCAAATTACGAGAGAAGTCGTTATAGGGTATGCTATTAACTAAAAATATAAACCATGTGGATAGAAGAAGATAATAAACTGAAGCAAAGCTTTAAATTTAAGGATTTTGTTGAAGCTTTTGGGTTCATGTCTAAGGTAGCCTTAATTGCTGAAAAAATGGATCACCATCCCAACTGGAGTAATGTTTATAACCGGGTAGAGATTGAATTGACTACGCATTCTGCCGGAAATACGGTAACCCAAAGAGATCGTGAGTTAGCAGAGGCAATTGAGCAATTGAAAAATGAATGATTATAAATTAATAGTGAATATTGCCTAGCACTATTCATTGTTAAATTTTGATTTTTCATTAAATAAAGGCATGGAGCAGGATACAAAAACATCATTATATATTGTCCCGACCCCGATAGGAAACTTGGAGGATATCACTTTAAGAGCTTTGAATATTTTGAAGGCCGTAGATGTGGTGTTGGCAGAAGATACCCGCAAGTCGGGTATTTTATTGAAACATTATCAGATTTCCAGACCATTGCAAAGTTATCACATGCATAATGAGCATAAGTTAGTGGAATCTCTGGTGAAGAGGATGCAAGAAGGCCAGAAGTTAGCTTTAGTTTCTGACGCAGGGACCCCGGCTATTTCAGACCCGGGATTTTTGTTAGTTAGAGAATGTCTTAAAGAGGGGTTAAAGGTAGAGTGCCTTCCTGGTGCTACAGCTTTTGTTCCTGCTTTGGTAAAATCAGGCTTACCTGCGGACCGCTTCATTTTTGAGGGTTTTTTACCACATAAAAAAGGGAGGAAAACTCGTTTGGAAAAGTTGGCAGAAGAAGAGCGGACTATCATACTTTATGAGTCGCCACATCGGCTTTTAAAGGCTTTGCAACAGTTCAAAGATTTTTTTGGAGGGGAGCGTCAAGCCTCCGTATCAAGGGAGTTAACCAAGGTGTTTGAAGAGACCGTAACAGATTCCCTTGATGAATTGATTACTTATTTTTCAGAAAAAACAGTTAAAGGTGAAATCGTCATTGTTATTGAAGGTAAAAAATAGTCCATATTACCTCCTGACCTTGTCACTTCTTAGTGGATTTTTATTCTGGTTAGGATGGCCCGTAAAACCATTTACTTTTTTATTGTTTTTGGCCCTTGTGCCATTACTTGCAATAGAAGATCATATCCAAGGTCAGAAAATCAGGAGATCTTCTCGAAGGTTGTTCTTATACGTTTATTTGGCGACTTTCCTGTGGAATCTAGGCACCACCTGGTGGATTTATAATGTGGATAAAATTGCAGTTATTCCTGCGGTGGTGATCAATGCCTTATTTATGACTTTCCCCTTCTTGGGATATCATTGGGTAAGGAAGCGTAGTTCTGATTTTTTGGCGTTTTTTAGTTTGGTTTTATTTTGGTGTGCATTTGAATACATACACCTTAATTGGGACCTTTCTTGGCCTTGGCTTACGTTGGGAAATGGTTTTGCCATGTATCCACAATGGGTACAATGGTATGAATATACCGGGGTATTTGGTGGAACCCTCTGGATCTGGGGTATAAATATTCTGTTTTTTATTCTTTTGTTTAAAGGGGACGCTATATTTCACAGAAAAGTGAGATGGATGAGTCTTACCTATACCCTTTTGCTGATCTTAATTCCTATATTTATCTCCTATAGAATTTATAATAATTATGAAGGTAAAGGAAGACCGGTGGAAGTGGTGGTAATGCAGCCCAATATTGACCCATTTACCGAAAAATTTGCCGATAGTAAGGACTTTATTCCTTTTGATCAGCAAATTGATCGTTTTATTCACCTTTCAGAAGAAAAGATTACCCCAAATACTTCTTTTTTAGTGTGGCCTGAAACTGCTATTGATAACGTTTTTAACGAACGGAACATTGCGAATTATAAACCCATTCAAAAAATAATAAACTTTAAAAACAGATATCCTAAGTTGGCCCTGTTGACAGGAATCACCAGTTATACCCAATATGGTAATGATAAAAATAAGGCCACTCCTACTGCTCGGTTTGGACAGAATTTGGGCTATTATGATGTCTTTAATACGGGAATGTTTATCAGCGATGACGATAAAATTTCCTTTTACCATAAATCCAAACTTGTTCCTGGAGCGGAATTATTTCCTTATCCAAAAGTCTTTGGTCCATTACGTGGAATGATGTTGGACTTAGGAGGAACTGGAGGGGGATTTGGTCGTCAATCTGAACCCACTGTTTTTAAAGATTCAGAACGATTGACTGTTGCCCCTGCAATTTGCTATGAATCTATTTATGGAGAGTTTATGGCTGGGTTTATCCAGTCTGGGGCTCAAATGATCTTCATTATCACCAATGATGGTTGGTGGGGGAATACGGCAGGACACAAACAACATCTTCATTATGCCAGTTTGAGAGCCATTGAAGGACGAAGAAGCATTGCTCGCTCTGCAAATACAGGGATTTCTGCTTTTATTAATCAAAGGGGAGATATCCTCCAGCCTACCACCTATTGGACACAGGATGTAATTCGTGGTACCATTTTAGCAAATGACGAACTTACCTTTTATGCCAAACATGGGGATTATCTGGCCCGAAACGCATTATGGCTAGGAATTTTTATTTTCTTGTCAGTATACGTTAAAGAAAGGGTAGAGATAAAGAGCCATAGGCAGCCCAAAGTAAAACAACATTAGCAGACAAGTAGCAGTAAATTTCAATTTAAAGTTATAAAATACCGAAGGCAATTGGGAATAGTGAATTACTAAAATTGGTGAAAAGGGCAATGAGTTGATTCTCGGGCCTCAAAAAACTGAAATAATTTGAAATAAGCGTATTTGCTCTAGGTCTTTAGTAATTCTAATTAATGAGCATTTTTTATGATCAACCTTGAACAACTTCTACCTCAAGTTATCCAAATAAGTAAAGATGCAGGTGCATTTATACGTGAAGAGCGACTGCATTTTGATCCTGAAAAAGTTGAAAAAAAAGGTTTCAACGATTTGGTTTCTTATGTGGATAAAACGGCCGAAAAGATAATTGTGGAAGGCTTGTCACAAGTACTTCCGCAGGCAGGTTTTATTACCGAAGAAGGCACAGGTAAAAGTCGTAAAGAAAAATATCAATGGGTTATAGATCCTCTTGATGGCACTACCAATTTTGTACATACCTTACCCGTTTTTTCTGTGAGTATCGCGCTAATACGGGATGCTCAAGTAATCTTGGGTGTTGTTTATGAAATTAATAGGGATGAATGCTTTTATGCCATTGAGGGAGGTAAAGCCTATTGCAATGAAACTCCTATTCATGTATCGGCTCCAACTAAGATTAGCGAAGCCTTAATTGCTACTGGTTTTCCCTATTCTGATTTTAAATTATTGGAAGCTTATCTACACATTTTGAGTGACTTGATACGAACTACCCATGGATTACGTCGTATGGGAAGTGCAGCTATTGACTTAGTGTATGTGGCCTGTGGTAGGTTTGACGCTTATTTTGAATATAATTTAAATGCCTGGGATGTAGCAGCAGGTGCATTTATTGTACAACAGGCTGGTGGTAAGGTTAGTGATTTCTCAGGAATGGATAATTATATTTTTGGACGGGAGATTATAGCCACTAATGGAAATATTCAGAAAGAACTATTAAATGCTGTAAAGAAGCATTGGCTTGGGAAAGTCTGAGGGTAGTAATAATTTTTTCATCCCCAATTTGGAAATGCCTCTGATATGGGAGGGGCTTAAATATAATTTTAATAAAGAGATAAAGTTTTTCGGGTATTTTATTAGAGTTTTTTCAGTAATACAATCATCTTCATATTTTCTCCCTTTTGGAAAATACGGAGGTTTTTGGAGGCAGAATTTGAAGTATTTAACAGAGTTAACTTATTTTGATTTCCATATTGGATAATAGTTGAACTTTGTTCATTTCTAAACTGAAATTGATGTACCTGGTTATGCTTACCTAGTTGAATAACCTGATTGTGGACGTTTGATCCTTCAATTATGGCCTCGTAGGTATTAGCCTTTCCCATTTGAGATACATTTAAATGATTTTCTTTTCCATGTTGAAATGTTACTAATCTGTTTTGACTTCCAATTTGCAGTGTACTACTATGGTTGTAATTTCCTTTTATGAAAAGGAATTGAAGGTTTCCCTCTGGGGCTAGATTTCCTTCATCTATAAAAGGAGTTTTCAATTGGGGTAAGGAAAAATTATTTAGTTCTTCCGGATTATTTTGTCCTATAGCTCCTGTGTTGAGGAAGAGGAAAAGGATGGTTATGCAAACTGAAAGGTTTTTCATGTTAGTGGTAGGTTAAAAGGGATTGGTCCCCTGAGGGATGAAATTTTCTTTTTCTTTCTTTTAAAAATATCAAAATTTTTCGGAAGGATATTTTTAATTGTTTTATGCCTTTGAAAAAATATGCCCCCACCAATGGTGGGAGCCTTTTTTTATCACTTAATCACCTATTTACTTTTTTCTGGCTTTGTAAAGGACTCAATTACTTGGAAAGTTATTAGATTTCCTGGATTCTTAGTCTGATTGTATAGAGCCTTTTTAATGTTTTAGCAAAGATGTATTTGGGAATTATCACCTAAGCAATTGTTTTTAGGGAGAAATTAGTTTTATTTAAAAACTTGATATCCCACAGTTTTATTTCCCCAACCTTTCACAATGGCCACCTGGGCATTAGTTCCAAAGAAACTTTCATTATGTTGGTAACCTACTGTCTTATTCCAGCTGCCAATT
>NZ_SMMB01001126.1 GCF_009711365.1 Xanthovirga aplysinae
AAGATATCCTAATAACTATTGATAATCAGCATGCTAATTATTTTGTAAATAAGGAGGACATATTCAAAAAGATTACCCAGAACCAAAAGAGTCAGCTAGTTGGATTAAGCTTTGAAAAGATTAATCTGAAGGAATTAGAAGAAAGGGTTGAACAATTAAGTTTTGTGAGTGAGGCTCAGGTATATAGGGATTTAAAGAATAATATCCAGGTCGAGGTGACACAAAACTTGCCCATTGCTCGCTTGTTGTTGGCTGGAGGGGAAGATAAATACATTGATGAAATGGGGCAAATTTTACCTTTCTCTGATAAATATACTGCCAGGGTGCCTTTAGTTGGTGGAGCTTTTGCCGGGAAGATTGCTAAGGAAGGAGCCCTAAAGATGCAAAAGGGAAAGCAGTTTTTTCAATTATTGAAAACAATAAGAGATGATGAATTCTGGTCAGTTCAGCTTACTCAATTTGATGTGGACAGCAAGGGAGAGATTACTATTTATCCCCAAGTTGGAAAACAATTTATTGAATTTGGTAATGCTGAAAATATTAAAGAAAAACTCAAGAAATTAAAGATATTTTACAAAAAAATTCTTCCTCAGGCAGGATGGAATAAATATTATCGTGTAAATTTGAAGTACCACAATCAAATTGTTTGTGAATAATCCTTTCAGTGTATTATGCAAAAAGATAAAATCGTAGTCGGCTTAGATATAGGAACCACTAAAATCTGTGCAATAGTGGGGCGAAAAAATGAATACGGTAAATTGGAAGTGCTGGGGATGGGTAAGGCCCCTTCCGATGGAGTGATTCGTGGTATTGTTACCAATATTGATAAAACTGTTACTGCTATTCGACGCGCAATTGACGAAGCCGAAAGAACTTCAGGTATTAATATTCGAATAGTTAATGTTGGAATTGCAGGCCAACATATTAAGAGCTCAATGCATCATGGCAGTATTACACGTACCACTGCTGGAGATGAGATTACAATTGATGACATAAAGAGGCTTACTGACGATATGCACAGAATCGTGACTCCTCCCGGAAGTGAAATTATCCATGTGATGCCTCAGGATTATGTGGTTGATTACGAAGATGGAATTAAAGACCCTGTGGGTATGTCTGGTGTCAAACTTGAGGCTGATTTTCATGTGATTACTGCGCAGACAAATGCCATAAACAATGTTAATAAATGTGTGAAAAGAGCTGGCCTGGAAATTGATGAGTTAATTTTTGAGCCTTTAGCTTCCAGTTTGTCCGTGCTAAATGACGAAGAAAAAGAAGCGGGGATTTGTCTTGTGGATATTGGAGGTGGAACTACAGATGTTGCCATTTTTTATGACAATATTATTAGGCATTCAGCGGTAATACCATTTGGTGGAAATATTATTACTTCGGATATTAAGCAAGGTTGTTTGGTGATGGAAAAACAGGCCGAAATGCTTAAAACACAATATGGAAAAGCATTGGCAGCAGAGGGAAATCACAATGAGATTGTTTCGATTCCTGGACTTAGAAATCGTCCTCCAAAAGAAATTTCTTTAAAGAACCTTGCCTATATCATTGAGGCTAGGATGGAAGAAATTATCGAGGCAGTACATACGGAAATTATTGCTTCTGGATATCAAAATCAATTAGCTGGAGGAGTTGTGATCACCGGGGGCGGTTCCCAGTTGCAGTATGTGAAACAACTATTTGAATATATGACGGGGATGGATGCCCGGATTGGACATCCTAATGAGCATTTAGGAAAAAGCAAAATTGAGGCGGTGAAAAGCCCTATGTATTCTACCACAGTTGGTCTTGTTTTGGCAGGGTTTAAAGCTCTGGATGACAGAGAAGATAATTACCGTAAGAAAAGAGAAGAGCGACAATTTGAGGAACCTGAAAAGCCAACAAAAAAGGAGAGTAAAGGATCAAGCATTTTTCAAAGTATATTGGAGAAAACCAAGAGTATTTTGATTGATGATGTAGATGATAAGCAACGTTATTAGTAGAAGCCAAGTATTAATTTTCGAATACTACATTAAATAAGACTTTTAATTCAATAGATCTGGAGTAAACCTTGAAGAACATTTATTGAGTCAGGTTTTTTTCCGTTTTATGAAATTTTTAGGAGGATAGATTATGGATAATACCTATAAATTTGAAATCCCTAAACAGAATCAATCTATCATTAAGGTGATTGGCGTTGGGGGTGGTGGAAGTAATGCGGTAAATCACATGTATAATCAAGGGATTAAAGATGTTGATTTTATTGTTTGCAACACAGATGCCCAGGCCCTCGAGGGGAGCCCTATCCCTACCAAGTTACAGATTGGATTGAACCTGACGGCAGGCCTTGGAGCAGGTGCTAATCCTGAAAAAGGGAAAAATGCAGCCCTTGAATCTATAGAAGATATAAGAGAGATGCTTTCGGAACAAACCCGAATGGTGTTCATTACTGCTGGAATGGGAGGAGGAACAGGTACAGGAGCTGCACCAGTAATTGCAAGGGTTGCTAAGGAAATGGGCCTTTTGACTGTTGGTATTGTGACCGCCCCTTTTTCATTTGAAGGACATAGAAAACGTAAAGCTGCTGAAGCCGGAATTGCCGAATTAAAGGATAGTTGTGATACGGTTTTAGTGATATTAAATGATAAACTAAGAGAGATATTCGGTAATTTACCTGTAAGTCAAGCCTTTGGGCAAGCTGATGATGTGTTGACTACTGCTGCAAAAGGTATAGCCGAAATTATTACCGTTCCTGGATATGTCAATGTCGACTTTGAGGATGTTCGAACAGTAATGGAATCTTCAGGAGCTGCCGTAATGGGATCTGCAAAGACGGAAGGTGAGAATCGTGCAGAACGAGCAGCTGAAGCAGCCATTTCATCCCCTCTTTTGAATAACAAAGATATTCATGGAGCAAAAAGGATTTTATTATCCATTATTTCAGGTGAAAGTGCTGAGTTGCAAATGGATGAATTGAGCGATATCACGGAGTACATTCAGGCGAAAGCAGGTGATGATGCGGAAGTGATATTTGGTCATGGAATTGATCCCGACTTGGGGGATAGTATACGGGTGACTGTAATCGCAACGGGGTTTGAGGTGAAAAATGAAAAAGGAGAAGATACAACATTTTCTATAAGAAGGGTGTATGACCTCGAATCAAAACGTGAAATTGAATCTAAACCCACCAATACTGCACCGGTTGAAAATACTCACATGGGTTCAACAGCTTCTTCTAACCCTGTTTCTATTCCAACTAACCCAGTTACCTTGGAAAGTGAGGACCAAAACCCGGGGGAGGTTGAAGCACCTGTAGGGCCAGAAAATACAATAGTAACGGAGGATTCATTTTCTATGGATGAAGCTCCTGCTTCGGAACCGGCTCAGGGTGCATTTACTAGTCTGGAACAAAAATTTGAGATTGAAGAAAGAAAGACTGAGGTAGAATTAGTTGAAGACACTAATTCAAAGGATGAAACGCAAGAGGAGATAGAAGATGATTTGGAAATCAAAAAACATGTGTTAGAAGAGGAAGCAAGGGAAAGGATACTGCGTTTAACTGCTAATAATCAATCATCATTGGTAGCAGATGATTTTAAAGAAAAGCTGGAAATACCAGCTTATTTAAGAAAGAAAGTAAGGTTACAGGAAGTACCGAATTCTTCGGAATCCAATGTATCAAGATATAATTTGGGAGAAGAAGACCAAGTATTGGGAAATAACCGCTTTCTTCATGATAATGTAGACTGATTTATAAATGAATAATGAATAATTATTAAGTGGAGTTTGAAGGGAAGCAGGTAAGGTTCAAACTTTATAAGTTTTTGTAAATGGACCATACCCAATTACTTCATGACTTTTTCTTAATTATTCATTATTCATTAGAAGAAATTTAAAATTTAATAAATCCTTCCGCCTGTTGATCTAGTAGTTCATTATATAGATTGTTAGATATTTCCTTTCCATCAAAATGATCATTAATTTGGCTTAGCTTGGGTTTTATTGCGAAAACATGCATACCCAAATAATTAAATATGTCGGTTAAATGACTAAGGGCCAGTCCTGCACCTTGTACTCCTGAGGAAAGACCGATTAATGCGCATTTTTTTTGAGAAAAACTATCAGGATATTTTAAACCATCAATAAAAGTTTTCAATATTCCAGGAAAAGAACCATTGTATTCTGGAACTATAAAAACAAATTTTTCTGAATTTTCAACTTTGGTTCTGAAATCGTTAAACTTCTGGTTTTTACCAGAATTTTCGTAGAGAGCTGAAAAAGCAAAATCCTTAGGTAATTCCTTTAAATCCAAAAGTTGGGAATCAGCACCTTTCTTTTTTAGAATGCCCTGATAATAATGTGCTATATTTTTTGAAACAGCATCCTGTCGATTGGTACCAATAATAATCGTGATCATAAATTTATTTTTTTAATCCTAAAAAGTATGGTAAAAATTAACAAAGCTATGAAATGGACTCAAATACCTGGTCAAAAACTTTAAAATTTCATCGGAACTTCTATTAGCAATAGTTGGGTATCTGCAGAAGTGCTTAGTTCAATTTGATCTACTTCACTAAGCCCAATCGCATCCCTTTTCTTCAACGTTTCGCCCTCAATTTCTGTATTCCCCTCCAAGACAAAAAGGAAAATTCCATTGCCTTTTTTGTTTAGCGAGTAAGAAATTTGACTTTCTTTTTCAAAATGAGCCCTATAAAACCAGGCATCTTGGTGAATAGAAAGTGTTTCTTCCGAAGCGGAAGGAGAAATAAGGTTCTGGAATCGACCCTTCTGTTTTTCCGGATCAAATCTTTTCTGACCATAACGAGGTGCTATATTTTTTTCTTTGGGAAATATCCAAATTTGTAAAAAGTTAACCTCCTTAGTTTTGGAATGATTGTATTCTGAGTGAGTAAGACCTGTTCCAGCCGACATTACTTGAACTTCATTTACCGCAATAACATCCTCTTGTCCAGTACTATCTTTATGGGCTAATGAACCTTTTAAAGGAATTGAGATAATTTCCATATTATCATGAGGGTGAGTACCAAAACCCATTCCAGGTGCCACAATGTCATCGTTAAATACCCTTAATGCTCCAAAATGAATTTTTTCAGGGTCGTAGTAATTAGAAAAACTGAAAGTGTGTTTTGTATCTAACCATCCATAATTAGCATTACCCCGATCTTTTCCTTTGAATAATATCTTTTTCATCGCAAATTATTTAATGTATAAACAAAAGATGTAATTACAAATATAAACGGTCTTTCTTTTAAATTGTTGGGTTTAGTGGAATTTTTAATTGAATTGGTGATTTGATTAAAAATAATTAAAAATATTAAGGATGATTTAAGATGATATGGGAATTGAATGAAAAGAAGTAATTTATAAGCATTATACCTTGAAATTCAGATTTTTAATGGCTACCTTTTAGTGCTTCATTCTTAAGGCCTCATTCCCCGGTTTATAATTTTCACTCCTTAGTCTTCAATCTGATGTTTTCTTAGCCCATTGAAAATTTTAAATTGCTAAAGAATTATAGAAAGCTGATAGCAAATGTTTGAAAGAATTAAAGAGGCTACTGAATTTATTCAGAAAAGGGTGTCGCAAACTCCTGATTTTGGAATTATACTGGGAACCGGTTTAGGTGGTTTAGTTAATGAATTGGAGATTTCAGAAGAAATTCCATATGAGGAAATTCCACATTTTCCGGTATCAACAGTGATAAGCCATCACGGAAAACTTATTTTCGGCAAGTTAGAAGGAAGAAAGGTTGTAGTAATGCAGGGACGCTTCCATTACTATGAAGGTTATTCAATGAAAGAGGTGACATTTCCTGTACGGGTGATGAAGCTTTTAGGGATAGAAAAGTTATTCATTTCAAATGCTGCAGGGGCATTAAATCCAGCTTATCAGATCAGTGATTTAATGGTTATTAACGATCACATTAATTTGATGCCGGAAAACCCTCTGACAGGCCAAAACCTGGATCAATTTGGTGGTCGTTTTCCAGATATGAGTGAACCCTATGAGTTAGGGATGATTGAGCAGGCGATGCGGATAGGGGAAGAATTAAATATATCCATTCACCAGGGAGTTTATTCTGCTGTGCCGGGGCCCAATTTGGAAACCAAGGCTGAATATCGTTACTTACGTATAATTGGTGCCGATGCGGTAGGAATGTCCACTGTCCCCGAAAATATAGTAGCGCGACACATGGATCTGCCCTGCTTTGCTATTTCTGTCATTACAGACATTTGTTCGGAAGGGAATGTAAAAAAAATTTCCATAGATGAAATTTTTGCTGCCATTAATAAAGCCGAGCCCAATTTGAGCAATATCATAAGGAAATTAATAAAAGAACAAAAGTAAAAAGTCGAAATTTCGAGAAAGGATGTACCTAATTTTGTTCAAAAATTACAACAATAAATATAAGGTTTAAATAATATTTTTTAGGATAATTAAAGTTAAACTCAATAGATAGAGCTTTAATTTTAATTTAAAATAGATGTTTTGAATAATTTTAATATTAATTTTTCTATATTTTAAATCTATATTTTTTAGGAAATAATTTTAAATGTGAAAAAATAATATAAATTCGCTAATGGAGGTATTGGAATTTTGCCCTTGCCCAACACTTAAAGTATTATGCATAACTATCAACTTGTAGGAGAAATTGAAATTATAAGTTTTGAGTTAATCTCAGAAAAGGGTTACCGTGGTAAGCAGATGCATCGCCTAATTCATAAAGCAGTGATGCTAACAAAGGATCAATTCCTGGAATGCCCAATTGGTTTTATTTATTCATTGAGTAGTATAGGAAATGTGGGAGGTCCCAAAAAAGAGATTAAATTGTTGTTTAAGGAATATGCGCAGAAAAAGGGGATGGGTGTATTAAAGGCAGAAAAAGAGGTTCGGGAAAAGTTTCTTAAAAACTTGCTTTTGGTGTTGAAAACAGAATGGAAAACTAAGTTTAAAGAAAATATCTAGTCTTATTGTCAAGTTTTAAATTCCTTCTTTTAAGCTTCCGGTTGAATAAATACTTACCGATAATTTTTTAGGTTTGTTAAAGTAAATTACCTCTCCTTTTCCTGTTATGGTCCCAGTTAGGGATTCTGTGGGATATAATTCCATTGTATTGGTTCCTTCATGTAGGATATCAATGGTTTTTGATTTTAAATCTTTCGCTAAAAGCTTTCCATCTACATTTCCGAATTGCACATTAAAGTAATTTAGTTCTCCCCTTATTTTTATATTACTGAGCTCATGTGAGGTAAGGATGCACATATTTCCTTTCACTGATAGTTCTACATCTCCAGTGTTGTTAACAAAAAGGTCAAGTCTGTCGACGTCTAATTGCCCTGCGGATCTCAAAATACCTGCTCCTGATTGTACTATTGTTCTTGTATTTGAAAGGTTCACAAAGACATTTATTTCTTTGTATTTTCTCACCCAATTGCAGCTATTATCATTTCTAATGTATAAGACACTATCCTTTACTTCAAGTCTTATTTTTGGGACAATATTTTTACCCGCTTCTATTGTAATTCCCAGAGTTGGTTCTGGTCGCAATACTAAATTTATATTATCAAAGACCTCTATAGTATGAAAAGCAGGAAGGTCTACATCTTGCTGAATGGTGTTACCTGTCGATTTCAGACAATCAAGAGCATCAGGACTGTTACAAGAAAAAAGATTTAATGCCAAGAACAGAAATAAGATCAGATTGGTTGCTTTTAGTTTTTTCATTCTATTTGTTACTTAACCCTAAAATTAGTTTTCTTATAAAGCATTTTTTAAAGTCTAAAACCAATTCCCCACTCTACTGCATCTGCTATGGACCCATGAGCTTTTAAAGCAATTGAAATTGAGTACCTTTTTTTCCAATTATATTTTAATGCAATTCTTTCATAAAAGAACTCACTAAACTCCTTAAAAGGGTAATAGAAATAAACCCCAAATTGGGTGATCAAAGAGATCTTATCAAAAAACACTTCATGACCAATAATCGCCGCTATCCGTTTATGATCTATTTTTGTACCTGGGGCTATGGTCGAGTCATTTCTTATGTATTCCTGGATCTCCTCTTTTAATGCTAAACTGGAAAAGAAGTCAATGCCCAAATGAAATGCCCGCTTTTTATTTAGAAGGTAATCAACATAGATTTGTATCATATAAGCAGGGAGTTTTTTACCTCCGACAACTCCTCTTTCACTTAGACCAAATGCAGCTACGGTGTTCAATCTAAGTTTTCTTTCCAAAGGAGGACCTTTTAGAAAATTTTTATAATTGGGTTTATTTTTAATAGGTGTATACCAGATACCGATATCTGCAGAAACAACATTTAACCCCCTATTTGGTTTTTTTAAAGAACCGTTAGAGGCATGCGTTAGGCTTATTGAAGCATTTAACATTATTTCATTAAATACTCTCCAGGTAATTCCTGTTCTCACCTGCAAAAGAAAATTGAGTGTTGTAGCAAGGAAAGTATTTTTATTATTGGAATGACTATGATAAGGATGGGTTGCAAAGGCAGTTCCCACAGCGGCATGGTAGTACATTTGGATTCGTTTGGTTCTCCAAAAATAAAAATTGATATAGGGAAATAATGCAATAGCATTGCCGATAGTTGGGTTATGAGTATTTAAAAAGTTAAGGGCTAAACCTATATCGGGAAAATTGAAGTATGCTTCCCAAGGCTTATTTCCATAGGAATTTAGCTGGGCAAAGATTTCTATTCCGGTGGGATGAGTTTTTACCAAGTGATCAATTCCCTTACTTTGGTTTAGAATAAATCCACCATATGCGTGCGCTCCATAACTAAAAGTATATTTTTTTTCTTTTGACCCAATTTGCGAATATGCGAATGGCCTTATTGAAAAAAGTATAAGAAAAGT
>NZ_SMMB01000245.1 GCF_009711365.1 Xanthovirga aplysinae
TTTTGAATAATTTCGGCAAAATGCTCATCACCGTATTGATAAATGGTGGCTTCGTTGAATTCACTTCTGTTGCCAAAACCATCCTGATCGATTAGGCCATTATGATTGTCTCCCCTTTGCAGCCAAAATACTGAATTGCCCCTGCTTACTCCATCGCGGCCATTTTGTCGTAAGGTACCATTGTTTTTATCTCCAATCTGCAACCAGGTAATCTTGTTGTTTTGACTTGTGCCATCTAGTCCATCTTGATTCAGCCCTCCCATATTTCCATTTCCTTTTTGTAATCGAAGGGTAAAGTTATTAGCACTTAGTCCTCTTTCTCCGTCCTGATCAATAAATCCACCGTTATTATCGCCAATTTGCAACCAAATTCCCTTATTGTTTCTTACCCTACCACCATCACTTTCATGGTCAATACTTCCAAAATTATTTTTTCCCTTTTGTATCAGAATGGCTGTATTTTCACGAGTAAACCCTCCCTCTTCACCTCTCTGTTCAATTATACCGTCATTACCTGTTCCATCCTGAAGCCAAAAAGCTTTATTACCAATGCTTTTTCCTCCACCATCATTATTAATATCTGCAGATTGATCAATAGCTCCCCTATTTCCCTCTCCTCTTTGAATCCAGAGGGCGAAATTATCCCGGCTGATACTTTCATTGCTATTTTGAATGATGGCAATACTATTATTAACGCTTCTTTGCAGGGCAATGGCCGTATTGTTACGAGTCGCCGCCCCGGCGCCCACAGCAGTTTGGTCGATTTTCAATTTATTTGCGTTTCCTACCATTAAAGCGTAAGCGTGGTTATCGGAAGAAATCCCCCTATT
>NZ_SMMB01000524.1 GCF_009711365.1 Xanthovirga aplysinae
TATTTATTATTCAATCAAAAAGAATTTACCTAAGTTAAATACTGCATTCTTAGGCCTTACATTTCTTCTTATTGGGTATTCCTCATATACTTTAGTAGCGATTCGCTCCAATTACAATCCTCCGATAGATGAAAATAACCCAGAGAATATCATGAATATGCTTTCCTATCTGAAACGGGAGCAATACGGAAGCCGCCCCTTAATTTATGGGCAAAACTATACGGCAGAAGTAGTTGATAGGGTAAAAACACCCATTTATGTAAAGGGGAAGGAAAGTTATGAGGCCTCCGGAAATAAAATAAATTATGTATATGATCCTGCAGATCTTACCATTTTACCAAGAGTTTGGGCAGGAAATGACCCTAAATATGTAAAGGGGTATGAGCAGAAACTAGGCCTTCGGCCAGGAGAGAAACCCAATTTCTTCGATAATATAAGATTTATGGTCGGCCATCAAATAGGACATATGTATTTGAGGTACTTTATGTGGAATTTCGCCGGGAAGGAAAGTGATATCCAAGGAGCAGGTTGGCTTGCCCCTTGGGATAGTTTGGAAAAGGTTCCCGAAGTGCTTGCTCGGAATAAGGCCAGGAATCAATATTTTATGCTTCCTTTAATTCTAGGCCTGATAGGCATGTTTCTCCAGTATAAAAAGGATAAACAAGGTTTTTGGATTGTAACTACCTTGTTTGTGATGCTTGGTTTTGCTTTGGTCTTTTATATGAACTCTCCCCCTTCAGAGCCTAGAGAGCGCTTTTATATTTACATTGGCTCTTTCTTTGCCTTCACCATTTGGATTGGTCTGGGGGTAATGGGAGTTGGCCAATGGATGCAAAGATTTTTCCCATCGAAAAAAGGTGCATCCCTGACAGCGTCCCTTATTGGTCTTTCTATACCGGTGCTCATGGCATACCAAGGTTGGGATGACCACGATCGTTCGGATCGTTATTTTTCTGTGGATTCTGCTAAAAACTACCTGGCTTCCTGTGCGCCAAATGCTATTTTATTTACCGCTGGTGATAATGACACCTTCCCTTTGTGGTATGCGCAGGAAGTAGAAGGTTTTCGAACCGATGTACGTGTCGTTGTGGGGAGCTATTCCAATTCCGATTGGTATATTGAGCAGATGCGCAAACAAATGAACGAATCAAAACCATTACCTTTTACTCTGGAACAAGATGATTATTCACAGGGGGGACCAAATAATTATCTGCCTTATGTAGAAAACCCGAATATCAAAGGGGCCATTAATCTGAAGCAATATTTGGGTTTGGTAAAGGAAAGACATAAAGCCCTTAATGTAGCCGTAGGAGATGGGGATTCCATTAACATTGTTCCATCCAAAAATTTCTTTCTGGAGGTTGATACCACAAAGGTTTTAAATAGTGGCATTATACCAGGACAGTTTAAATCAAATCTACAAGACAATTTATTGATTCGTTTAAAGGAAAATGGTCTTCAAAAAAAGGATTTGGTATTCCTGGATTTACTGGTCTCTAGTAACTGGGAGCGTCCGATTTATATGAATTATTCTTCTTTAATGGGCTTGGGTGTGGATATAAGTGAATATGCAGTTCAGGAAGGAAATGTTTATCGAATCTTACCAGTAATATCCAATCTTCAAAATGAGCAATTAGTGAATACAGATATCATGTATGAAAATCTGATGCAGAAGATGTATTGGCGAGAATTAAACAATCCAAAAGTATACTATGACGAAAACTATCGGGAAGTATTCATTAATAGAAGCAGAGGAGAGTTTAATTCCCTGGCTAGTGCTCTTGTAAATGAAGGTAAAAAGGAAAAAGCAAGGGAGGTTTTGTTAAAAAGTTTGGAACTAATGCCGGAAAAGGTGGTAATGATCAGCCATACTGGCCCTGAAACGGTTCGGTTATTACTTGCTGTAGGTGAAGAGAAAAAAGCAATGGAGATAACCGAGGTAATAGGCAAACGTGCAGAAGAATTTCTAGTTTATTCCAGGGAAAATGAACAAAATCCTTACAATCACCAAAAAGAACTTAGTCTTTTTGTTTTGAGTAACCTTCGGCAAATCATGAATTATGCGGGGAAAAATGATCTTGCCTCACAATATGAA
>NZ_SMMB01000663.1 GCF_009711365.1 Xanthovirga aplysinae
AACATAAAATCTGTATATGTAATAATAACCAATTTTGGTCAATAAGGATTGGGGATTTAAGGAAAATAATTAGGTGGGGAGAAGTCCGGGATGTGACTTATGGAGGCTTTTAATGAATTAAAAGTTGGAGGATTGAAGAGTAGAAAGTTAAGAGCGAAAAATTCCTCTTTTCACTCTTAACTTTTCATTTTGCACTAATTAAGGCTAGCCAGATTTTCTTCAATAGCCTTTATCTTAGCTTCGGCATCAGCTTGTTTTTTGCGCTCATTGTTTATCACCTGTTCAGGAGCATTGTTTACGAAGCGCTCATTACTGAGCTTCTTCATTACACTTTTTAGGAATCCTTTGGTGTATTCCAATTCCTTGGTCAGGTTCTCTTTCTCTTTTTCTACATCAATCATTCCATCCATAGGAATAAAGAATTCGTCCGATTTAATGACAAATCCAATTGCCCCATCAACCTTTTCTTTCACAAAGTTGATTTCAGAAATATTGGCTAGCTTACGTATAATTCCACCGAATTGTTCATACGTAGCAGGATCATTTGATTTTATAGAAAGGCTTAAGGCTTCCTTAGGAGAGATCTGCTTTTCATTTCGCGTATTTCTTACTGTGGAAACCACTTCAAATACCAATTCTGCCTTTTGTAAAATGTTGGCATTGCTTTCATTTGCTTTTGGCCATTGGGCAACAATCAGACAATCTTTGTCCTCTCTTTCCTTTATTTGGTGCCAAATTTCTTCTGTAAGAAATGGCATAAATGGATGTAATACCTTAATTATTTGTTCGAAGAAGTTGATGGTGGCCTCATAAGTACTCCTATCAATCGGTTGGCCATATGCTGGTTTCACCATCTCCAGGTACCAGGAACAGAAGTCATCCCAAATCAGCTTATAAGTGGCTTTTAAAGCATCTGAAATACGGTATTTGCTGAAGTGATCTTCGATTTCAACCAGTGTGCTATTAAATTTTGATTCGAACCAGTTAATGGCAGTACGGTTTGCTGCACCATCGATCTTTTCATCAATTTCCCAACCTTTTACCAAACGGAATGCATTCCATATCTTATTTGAAAAGTTTCTTCCTTGTTCACAAAGTTTCTCATCAAAAGGAAGGTCATTTCCTGCAGGAGAACTGAATAACATCCCGGTACGTACACCGTCTGCTCCATATTGCTCCATTAATTTGAGTGGGTCCGGAGAGTTTCCTAATGATTTGGACATTTTACGGCCCAGTTTATCACGGACAATTCCAGTCAAATAAACATTCTTAAATGGTAACTCCCCACGGTATTCGTATCCGGCAATGATCATCCTGGCCACCCAGAAAAATAAGATTTCAGGTGCTGTTACAAGGTCATTTGTTGGATAGTAATATTTAATTTCCTCGTTATCTGGTTCATTGATTCCGTTAAATACAGAAATAGGCCACAACCAAGACGAGAACCAGGTATCCAATACGTCTTCATCCTGTTTTAGGTCCCCCACCGTTAGTTGCTCATTTCCCGTTTTCTTTTTAGCTAATTCAAGCGCTTCTTCAGGGGTTTCTGCCACTACCAATTCCCCATTAGGGAGGTAATAGGCTGGAATCTGATGGCCCCACCATAACTGACGCGAAATACACCAATCTCTCACATTTTCCATCCAGGAACGGTACATGTTCTTGAATTTTGGAGGATGCAATTGAATCTTATCATTCATTACATTTTCCAAAGCCGGTTTGGTGATGGTATCCATTTTTAGGAACCATTGGGTAGAAAGCTTGGGCTCAATTACAGCATCGGTACGCTCGGAAAAACCAACATTGTTCGTGTATTCCTCAATCTTAGCCAATTGATTAATGGCCTCTATTTCTTTTATGATAGACTTTCTAACAGCAAAGCGATCCTGTCCAACGAAAAGCGTCCCGGCTTCACTGATAGTTCCATCATCGTTTATTACATCAATGGATTCCAATTTATGCTTAAGCCCTAATTCATAGTCATTGATGTCATGGGCAGGAGTTACTTTTAAGCACCCAGTACCAAATTCCATATCCACATACTCATCCAAAATGATTGGAACAGAACGATTCACTAAAGGAACAATGGCACTTTTTCCATGTAAATGCTTAAAACGATTATCGTTAGGGTTGATACAAATTGCTGTATCTCCCAGAATGGTTTCTGGCCTTGTGGTGGCAATGGTAAGAAATTCATCCTCTCCTTCAATCTGATATTTTACAAAGTAAAGTTTGGATTGAACTTCCTTGTAAATTACTTCATCATCCGAAAGGGCAGTTTGTCCTTGAGGGTCCCAATTTACCATTCGAATGCCACGATAAATCAGGTCTTTGTTATATAGGTCAACAAAGGTTTTGATCACCGAGTCCGAAAGCTCCTTTTCCATGGTAAAGCGGGTGCGGTCCCAATCACAAGAAGCCCCGAGCTTTTTGAGTTGTTCCAGGATGATGCCTCCATATTTTTCCTTCCATTCCCAGGCATGTTTGAGGAATTCTTCCCTGCTAATATCTGATTTTTCTATGCCTTGTTCTTTCAATAAAGCCACCACTTTTGCCTCTGTTGCAATGGAAGCATGATCAGTTCCAGGAACCCAACAGGCATTTTTGCCTTCCATGCGGGCTTTCCTCACCATCACGTCCTGAAGGGTATTGTTCAGCATGTGGCCCATGTGTAGTACCCCAGTAACATTGGGTGGAGGAATTACCACCGTAAAAGGTTCTTTATTAGGATCGGGCTCCGAATGGAAAAACTTTTGGTCCAGCCAATGTTGATACCATTTATCTTCTACTTCTTTTGGGTTATACTTTGTTGAAAGCGACATATTCCTGAAAATAGGTATTTGTATGTGAATCGATTTTAATCCCGCAAAGCTACGAATAATTGTGATTAAATGCTGGGACAAAGGGAGGTGGTGTTTTCTTTAGAAAAAAAATAATTTAATGGACCAAAAGGACTTTCTGGACCTTTTTTTATCCCTATTGGTGAAGTTTGCTGCTTTATGGGAGTTTTTCGCAATGATCAGCTAAAAATTGAAAGTTTTCCATACCTATAAGGCTTTTGTTCATTTTGTCTTGATACAAAACGA
>NZ_SMMB01001273.1 GCF_009711365.1 Xanthovirga aplysinae
GGATTGTGGAATATGTAAAGGGATTTTATAAAGACGAGGATCTTGCTTATCAAAAGGACATGCTATTTTTGACTGATGTAGGTAAGGAATGAGTGTGGTGTTACAATTTAAGGCAATGCGTTGTATTTCATGCTTCTCAAAAATCCCTAATAAAGTGGTATTTATTCTTTCGAAAAAATCAATCGTGGCGGCTAAACGAACCCTAGATCCTGCTCTTGACTTACCTTTCTTGTTCAAATATTTTATCTGGCTAACACCCTGTTTTTTACGAGTCATGTAAGCAGAAAAAGTAGTATGATAAAGGTTGTGCTTACCTTTTTTAACACATAAGGCAGCATTACCCGACTCAATACTAAGATATACCACAAGGGTCTCCTCATTGGTAATGGTGAGTTGATCATTTATGGACAAATGCAAGGGCAACCGAATGTGGCCAAGGGCTTTCCTATTTTCATCATTGAGAATGATTAAATGTTTTTTAAAATCATATTTATAATTAGGATAGCGATGCTTCACCTCTTGGAAAAGTACGTTGTAAGGCACATCATATAAGTTGACTGGTTTTTGAAGCATAGATTTCCTGCCACGATAGTTTTATGAATACAATAATAAGTGACCTAAAGGAAAGATAAGAGGTAATTTTACATTTTCTAGGTGAAATGAAGTGTCCGCTACGGTCCAATTCAATTTACCACCTTAAATGTTACAAAGTGTAGTGCTTCTTGATTTCGTTTTTAAATTTTCCACACCCGAAGGTACTGGCATAATGCTGGTCCAACTACTGCTAATCAGAGTTCCATTCAATAGAGCCTTAATTAGGCTTCATTTTTATCTCCAGACCAAAATGAATTTCCAAAAACAAGTGTCCAGTCAAGGGTCCTGTATTCTATTAGTTGTAAATTTTTTTTAGTCCAGACGAATAAATCATATAAGCATAGCCCCGGTTACCCATATATTTTTATTAAAGAGCCATCCTCAATTTTAACTAAAGGAAGCTTTAATTGGATGTTTTATTTTTTCTTCATCGTGAGGTGACAAGTCATGAGTAATTTTATTCGTGCTAATGAAACATCTAAACAAACTTCTCCCTAAACTGCAAATTGTACAGGCCATATAAGAGGCAAAGCACACTGGAGACCATCAGATACACCCGGTTTTTGAAGATGATGGTGAGCCAAATAAATTCGCTCATATCTCTGGGGTCGGAGAAGGGATTGAGGAACACATTGTAAGCACTGTATTCCAGGGGGTCAGAAAATATGAAAAAGATGAACCCTACGATTACCACAACTATAGCCGTACCGTTACCATTCTTGATCAGGGTGGAAAGCATAAAAGCCAAGGATGATAAGAATACGATGGGGAAAAGCACCTGCCCCAGCATGGGTAGGATATGGAAACGGTAAAGGGTGAAATTGGCGATGTGTCCCAGCACATATAAGATGACAAAAGCCACTCCAAGTGTCAATACAAAACGTACGAGCCAAAATTTGTAGCGATAGTTGGGAATGCCGAAGATGGTTTCCAGCATTTTGGAGTCATCATCATTTTGTATGCCGTAGGCCATCGGATAGAATATAAGCAGGAGTCCTGGAAATACCAGCATCCCGTAGATGACTGATTCATCGAAGTCCGGATCTTCAATAATGGTGATGGTAATAATGAAGGCAAAGAACAAGAAGACTGCCACTAAAAAGTATACGAACTTATGGGCAAAGATCACCTTGATATTGTAGTTTGCCAGTCTAAATAGCAGCAGGAGATAACTCTTCATTTTCTTTTCCGTTTTTACTAATTACATTTCTGTTTTTACTTTTCATGAGCCATAAGTAAGCATCTTCCAGGTTAGCTCTAACCTGCACGGCTTCTGCCCTTGGCTGAATTTCTGACAGGCACTTCACTTGTATCTGATCTCCCTCCCTCATATGATGTACGATCACATATTTATCCTTTTCTGCTTCAAATGCTTCAGGCGACAAATGGAATTCCCAGACCTTGCCATGAGCCAATTGTGCCATGGCTGTAGGGTTTCCGACATACTCAATATTTCCCGATATTAATACCGCCAAATGATTACAACTACTGGCGATGTCTTCAATGATATGGGTAGAAAATATCACGATACGTTCCTGGCTGAGCTCTACTAAGAGGTTCCTGAACCGGATTCGTTCCAAGGGATCAAGACCGGCTGTAGGCTCATCCACCACTAATATTTTAGGTAAGTGCAGCAGAATCTGTGCGATACCTATTCTTTGCTTCATTCCTCCTGAAAAGGAACCTATCTTTTTGTGCTGGTGCTCCTCCATATGAACAGCCTTTAATACGTATTGCACCCTTTTCTCCCTTTTTTCCTTATTCGTGATTTTTCGTAAAATGGCCTGATAATCCAGAAACTGATAAGGCGTCATATTCTCATAGGTACCGAAGGATTGAGGCAGGTAGCCAATTAACCCTTGCAGCTCTTCTCTGCGCAAGGTAGTATCATGACCATTGATCCAAATTTTACCATAACTTTGATCCAGGATACCACATAGAATCCGCATCAAGGTGGTTTTACCTGCACCGTTAGGCCCCAGTAAACCGAACATGCCCTGCTCAATATTCAAATTCACCCCTTTAAGTGCCTTGAACTTTTCTTTCTTTGGCTTGACAAATGGAATGGCCAGCAGGAACATATAGTACAATCGCCTTAGCTTTTTAAACCTTCCAGTAATCTGCTTAGGGTTCACAGGGTTTTCCGAAAGGCGGCGGGATGCGCTAACCAGAAACAAACCGATAAACCATAGCGTGATCAGGAGTACACCCAATCCTTTTACGTTAATATCACCATAGAGAAACAGGGAACTTACTATTGGGAATACCCAATACAATAAGGCATAAGTGAAATGTATTCGTTTACGTTTTTTATCACTAACTATTTGACTCACCTCATTTACCATAGAAAAGAACAAGGCGTGCAACGTAATCATGAAAAATAGTTGCCAAAAGGCCTTGTCCAGAAAGAAGTAGATGAAATACACTAAAAAGACAATTAAGGCGCTTTGCCAGATCAGGTTTTGAAGGACTGATCGGACCGAGGTTATCTTTTCACCCCTTTCATCGAACAAATGCTTATTGCCTTTCCATTCTCTGATCCAACGTTTGTCCCTACCATATACTTTGGTCAGGTTTTGAATTTCAATGTGCATTTTCTCATCAGGAGATACCATTTTGGTGTTGGCTTGTCTTAAGGAAGTCATAATGAAATAGGTACCTCCCGGAATTAGTAAAACCACTAGCAGGAACCAGATCATTTGCCACAGCATACCCTCTATTTTAAGGAAAATCAATGCCCCCAAAACAACAAGGAGAAGGATTTGTATCCCCTTAATGGCAGGCTTCAAGTTTCTGAACCAACCCAATGCACTCTCCAGGCCAGCACTCATGGTGGGAATGTAAATTAAGGTGAGTATAGTGGCAAAGGCTAAACCCCCCATTACCGTGACGGCAAAAGGCTGACCAATATTAACCACATATTCCGCTTCTCCAAGAGCCAGTGGAAGCATGGCGACAATAGTGGTAATGGAAGTAATCAAAATGGGTCTGATACGGGAAATACCACTCATAATCAGGGCACGGTACTTATTGTAACCCTTTTTCCTGAGGATGCGGGAGTAATCAATAAGGATGATCCCATTATTCACCACTACACCCAGCAATATTAAAAATCCGATTAAGGTGTTAGCGTTTAACAAGGAGTTGCCTGTAAAAGTAAGACCAAGAAAGGCCCCGATAGCGGCTAACGGAATCGAAAACATGATCACCACAGGCAGGTACAACGACTCAAATACGGCAGCAAGAATCATGAATATAATGACTACCGCTGCAAACAGGAGGAAATAAAATTCATCAAATAAGCCTTCATCGTGAATGACATCCACTACAATTCCCGAAGGAATATTGACACCACTCACAATTTGATCAATCTCTATTCTTGAAGCTTCCAGTAGAGATTCTGAATTTAAAACTTCCTCAATAAAGCGATAGGTGATTTCAATGCGTTTCTCCTGATTCAAACGGGTAATGGTGCTTTCTCCTGATGAAAAAATCACGGAACCTATATCGGAGAGTGAATGAGTGGCTCCGGTGGAACTGCTTATTGGCATCTCCCTCAGATCTTTCATCTCCTTTGCCCTTTCGACAACCTGATTTTGCGTACGAATGGTAATTTCGAACTCCTCCCCACCGCTTACGAATTTAGATCCGGAGGCAAAGGAAGATTGAAAATCATTAAGTCCGGTTTTCACGTTCTGTTGCGTGATGTTGTTTTCACTCATTCGTCTTTGATCGAATAGAATATGGGCTTCCGGACGGTCAGGACTTATATTTACCGAACTCCTCCTAATAGATTGAAGTCCGCTGACAAAGTTATTGATGTCATTAGCGATGGCCTTCATCAATTCAAAATCCTGACCTTTAATGATAATTCGTTCTTTGGCACTTCCCATGCCGAGCATTCGCTCAAAGGCATCCGAAGGGGAGAAACCACCACTTCCCTGACCCCTACCTCTTTGCGGAGGTTCGTCAAGAGAAATATCAAGGTCTTCAAATTCCTCACCAATACTATTCAATTGATTCCTGATGTCAGGAACTGTAATGGTATCCAAATCATTGAATCCTTCGATCAACTCAATATGAATAACCGCACTACCTTCAGAAATTTGACTGATCACTTTGTCTGTCACGGGAATTTCCATCACTCGTTCTTCGATCTTTTTGGTTTTTAGATCTGTTGAAGCAAGCGTTGCTCCCTGGGGCATGGTGACAAATAAATTCATCTCCGGAGTTTCCACTTCATTTGAATCCGCCACACTTACCAGCAAACTAATCCCAATGGTCACAAAAAACAGCACCAATCCACCAACAATGGTAAAAGCTGGTCTTCTGAAGCAAGACTTCAAAATGACTAAGTAGATCTGAATAATTCTTTGCCGTATGGTAGCATTTTTGATCAAAGGAGCCTTTTCCTGATCTTCTTTTCCAATGGTGGTATGTGCCAGCATTGGAATTAACACCAAGGCTACTACGAGTGAAACAAGCAGGGTAGAAATAATAGAAACCCCAATGTGGGTACCGATTGTGGTCACCAAAAAGTTGGAGGAGAAAATAAAGGGTAGGAACACGGTAACCGTGGTGAGTGTGGCGGCAATTACAGACCGTCTCACTTCCTTAGTTCCATCTACTACCGCATCCTCAGCCGTTTTCCGATTTATGACATGACGATAAATGTTTTCGATCACCACCACACTATTATCCAACAACATACCCATGGCCAAAGCCATTCCGATAAGGGTCAGGCTGTTGATAGAAATATCATAAGCATAGAAGAAATTGAAGGCAGTATACACCGAAATGGGGATGGCGAGGGCAATGCTCAAAATAAATTTCAGCCTTCGAAGAAATACCCATAACACAAATATGGCTAACAGTCCTCCTGTAATGGCCAGATTTTGAATCTGGTCGATGTTATTGTTCATCAACTCTGCCTGGTTGCTTTGTATGACGACCTCCACATCCATGGGTTCCAGCTCCTTATTAAGCGCATCAATTGCTTCTAAGGTTTTGTCAGATAATGCAATCAGGTTGGCCTGAGTATCTTTGGATAATCTAATGGAAACGGCATCTTTCCCATTTACACGGCTCAGCGAAGTTTGTTCTTTTACACCGAAGAAGACCTCTGCTACATCACTTAAGAGTAAGGGCCCTTTGTCGGATACTACGAGGCTTTGAATATCCTTAATATCCTTTAATTCAGCACTCACATTGACAAAGACCTGTCGGCCATCATGTTCCACCTGACCCGCAAAAGCACTCTTGTCCGAATTCTGAGACAATACCGTGCTAATGGTATTTGGCGTTATTCCACTCGCCTCACAGATGGCATCATTCATAATGATTTCCACGGTCTTCTGACGACCACCAAATATTTCAACACCACCAACTCCATCTACATCCTCCAGCCGGTCGGAAATGTACTGGTCGGTGACATTACGCACCCGGTCTACCCCACCACTACCCAGTACCTGCAATTCCATGAAAGCATTACTGAACTGTTCTGTATCTATTTTGGTAATGTTCACCATAAACTCCGGACTAAGGTCGGACTGGATTGCTCCGACCTTTTGTTCCAGCTTGAGATAGGCATACTTTATATTGACTCCCTGCTGAAAAGAGATAAATATCATGCCCTGGCGGCTGTTAGCATTCGCTGTTATCTCTTCCACCCCTTCAAGGGTACTGATTGCACTTTCCAGCGGTACAATAGCCTTGCTTTCCATATACTTCGGGTCCACCTCCGAAGTAGCATTCACCCGTACGATGAGGAGGGGCAATTCTACATTAGGAAGAAGCTCTACCGGCAGTTTGTTGTAGGAGATATAACCCATCACCGAAAAGCCGATAAAAAGCATGGACACAAGGACTTTTCTCCTTATTATGGTATATAATAATCCTTTCTTACTCATGGGAACCTTCAGTGATTTCTCTTTTTGAGCCTCTTATCCAATTAATAAGGTTCTCAATACTTTCATAAAAGCATGGAATAACGATCAGCGTCAACAAGGTAGAAGTCACCAACCCACCAATAACCGCTATTGCCATTGGAGCGCGCAAAGCGGCACTCTCACCAAAACCAAAGGTTAATGGCAATAAAGCCAGAATAGTAGTAAGGCTGGTCATAATGATGGGTCTGAACCTACGCTGTCCTGCATTAAGAACCGCTTCTCTCAGGTCCATGCCATTTTGTTTGTTCTTATTGATGCTGTCCACCAAAATAATGGAGTCGTTTACGGCTATTCCGGTCAGCATGATGATTCCAATAAAAGCCATCATATTTAAGGGCATCCCCAGTAAAAAGAAGGCAAAGAGTGCTCCAACTCCAGCCAGTGGAATAGTGAGCAGAATGGTGAACGGATGTAATAAGGACTCAAACTGGGAAGCCAATACCATATAGACCAAAACGACCGAAAGGATTAGGGAGAACGTGAGGTTTTTCATGGACTCCTGACGTTTACTTTCCTGTCCTGCTACCTTTATTTTATATTGAGGGGGTACGGAGAGCGCTGAAAAGGAACCCTGAATTGATTTGACGATTTTGTCATAGGGTTGATCCTGATTTACTCTGGCACCAATGGAAACCATTCGGGATTGATTCTTTCTGTGAATAGAATTGGAAGCATACTTAATACTGATCGCTGCAATTTCACTTAAAGGAAATTCCCTCTGAGCACTTTTAATACGCATATCATCAAGCCCTGATAAAGAGATTTCAGGCACCTTAATCTGAATGTCCTGCATCTCTCCACCTCGTTCTATGGTGCCGGCATTTTTCCCTTCCAGTTGATCTTTGATCTGGCTGATCACATTCTCTATGGACAAGTTCAATAGCCCTACCCTGTACTTATCTACCTCTACCTGTATTTGTGGCACTCCTTCTTCAAGGTTAGAGACTGGCTCATAAATATCTTCTTTATCGGCCATTACCAGCAAAACAGAATCGGAAAGGGGACTTAAGGTTTTGAAGTCAGCCCCACTTACTTCTACTACCAGGGGCATCTGTTCATCTCCCAGCACCGCATTTAATGCACTTTCATCATTGGAAAAGGTAGCTTCAACACCTGGGATCCCTTCGAAATAGGCGGAGAGTTTAGCGGTTATATCGACAATATTTAACTCCATATCCTCTCTAAAGAGGAGCTTAAGCCTGGCTTTATTCTCATTGTATACATTTTCATTCACAACACCTGATTGACTTTGTTCAGGGCCGATATGTGTGTAGACTTTGTCTAGTTGCTTGTTAAAAAGTGTAAACAATTGATTTTCTATCTGACCAACTGTAGAGGATGTTCGGGAAAGGGGAGTGCCATTGGTCAAACTTAAATTGACAGAAATGGCCCTGGTCCCGGATTGGGGCATATACTCGCTACCAATAATGGAGATGAGTTGATAAGCCCCTAGTACCATTACAAAGGATGCTCCTATAAAAGCAATTCTGTATTGAAGCACCTTATTCAGGAATGTTCTGTATCCATTAAATTTAAGTGGTTCTTTCTTTGGAACCGTTTTATCTTTCCTGAAAATCCTTGAATAAAGCATGGGAATGACTAAAATAGCAACGACCAAAGAAGAGATTAAGGAGAAAGCAACCGTCCAGGCCTGATCCTTAAACAATTCTCCAGAGGGACCTTGTAAATACACAATCGGAAGAAATACAATAATTGTGGTAATGGTAGAGGCAGTGATTGCCCCACTAACCTCACTTGTTCCTTTTATCGCTGCATCTATTACACTTAATCCTTCTTCCCGTTTTTTAAAGATACTTTCAACCACTACAATGGCATTATCTACTAACATTCCAGCGCCCAATGCCAATCCACCCAATGTCATTACATTCAAAGTAAGGCCATTGAAATACATGAGATTGAAGGTGGCAATAATAGAAATGGGTATGGCAATGCTGATAATTAAGGTGGAGCCCATCCGTCGGAGAAAAAGGAATAGGACGATCATGGCGAATAATGCTCCATAAAGCCCGGATTCTTTTACCTCATCAATGGCACCCTGGATGAATCTCCCCTGATTTTGAATAACGACCACCTCATAGCCCGGAACAGATTTCTTCAAATCCTCCAGCACTTCGGTTAATTCATTCACCGCATTGACCGTATTGTACTTGGTTTCCTTATAAATGGACATACCCAAACTTCTTCGCTGGTTCACCCGGACAATGCTGCTCGCCTTTTTGTCCATTATTTTGAGGGTGGCTACTTCTCGCAGTAAAACCGGAACCTGATTCGATGTTTGAGAGGAATTATTGGCCGTTTGGGCATTTGAATTGTCTATATCTGACGTTGGTGTGCTCGTAGAGCCATTTTTCGGATTAGTATACCCAACGACCAAATTTTCCAGGTCTTCAGACTTTTCGATGATGCCTAATCCCTTGATAATATACTTACGCCCCAATTCTTCAATATAGCCACCGGAAACATTTCTGTTGTAATTCTCAATCTTAGCCACTAAATCATTGACGGTAAGTCCAAAGGCTGCCAAAAGATTAGGGTCCGTTTCTAAAACAACTTCCTTTTCCTGACCACCTGACAGACGCACTTCTGCTATCCCTGGTAGGCGAATCAATTCGTTTCTAAAATTATTCTCGGCTACCTTTCGCAGGGCTTCATAATCATCGGAATTGGGATTGAATAGGCCCAAAACCATGATTGGAGTGGCATTCGGGTCGAATTGGGAGATAACGAATTCGTCAATCTCATCGTCCAATGAGAAAGTGGAAAGTGATTTTTGAAGATCAAGGAATGCTTCATCCATATCCTTGCCCCAATCATAGCGTACCGTGACTCGTCCATAACCTGTTTGACTGATAGAACTGACTTCTACTGCCCCATTTTGCCGGATGGCAATGGACTCAATGGATTCTATAAATTGTTTCTCTACTTCCGAGGGTGGTCTAATACCCACCTTTAATTCAACAAACAGTGTAGGGTTCTTTAAATTGGGGAATAATTCAATTCCCAGTTTCCCAAAGGAGATGGAACCCAACAAAATGATGGCTAATACCATCATTAAGATGGAAATAGGGTAGGATACGGCCAGTGAAACGGTCTTTTTCACATTAGAGGGAGTTAGTTTAAAAAATTATTGAATAACGCTGACTTTCGACTTATTTCTCAGGGTTTCAAATCCCGAGACCACTAATCTATCATTGATTTTAAGTCCACTGAGTACTTCAATGACGTCGAGGTTTTCGAGGCCCGTTGTGATCTTCTTTTCAGTAGCTATACCATTCTCAACCGTGAACACCACTTTACCGTCCTGTTTTGAAATGATGGTTTCTTTAGGAATTACAATGGTGCTATCGCGCTTTTCTGAAAGGATGGCTGCCTTAATGAACATTCCAGGACGCAGCAAACGCTTTTGGTTATCAATTTGCAGTACGCTTTGAAAGGTCTTGGTATCGGCATTAATCACCGGTGAGATTTGGCTGATCCTTCCATTAATGGTGTCTTTAGCGATATTGTAATTGGTGATTTGTACCAATTGATTCAAAGTTATCTCCGGCAAATGCTTTTCCGGCAGCTTCACATCCATTAGTAAATTGTTGTATTCCATAACCTTAAGCAACTCCTGGCCCTGTTCAATCCTTACACCTTCAGTATGGTAGGGCATTTCCACAATTACACCTGTAAACGGTGCTTTAACAGCCATTTTTTCCTTTTGTATCCCGGCATCCTCATAGGTGTACTTAGCATTCACATATTCAATGGATGCATTTTTTAAGTCGGTTTGTGTGACCCCTCCTTTATCGTATAATGATTCTTGCTTTTTGAGGTTGTTCTCTGACAACTCCAGTTTGAGTTTTTTACTCTCCAGCTGCAGGTTGTTTTCAAACTCATTGTCTTGAAGTCTGATCAACACTTGCCCGGCTTTAACTGCATCACCCAAAGCAAATGGCTTTCCGGTAACCGGGTTTACTTGTAGTCTGTAAATACCAGCTAATTCAGATTTCATTGTACCTTCCTTTGAAGAATATACCGTACCCGTAGTTTCAATGAACTTTGATATAGACTGAGGCTTAATACTAACCACTGACACAGGAATTTTTATTTCAGTTTGGATATCGGACTCTTCATTGTTGCATGATAAAAGAACAATCATTAGCAAGAGAGGAATGATCCCATTTTTTAGCTTTTTCATATTAATAATCCGTTGCATAGTGTATATTCTGGAAAGTATATATTCAAAAGGTGACTAATTGATTCAATTCATGACAGGCTGTTGATTCTCAAAATCGTAAAGTGTCAGGATCTTCAGGTTCAATAATTCAATTTTGTAATTGATTAAGGCATCAGCCAATGCGCTTTTTTTATCAGAAAGCTGGCTTTGAAACCTATTGAGATCAATACTGGTAAGGTCTCCATTCTTGTAGCGTTCCAGATTAATATCATAGGTCCGTTTTGCATTCTTTACATTTTGCTCTGCTATCTCTATTTGATTCTCCAGATTTTGAAGACTCCTGTAAGTCTTTCTTATGTTAATGATGATGTCATTTTTCTGCACTTCAAGATCTATTTTGCTTATTTCAAGGTTAGCGTTGCTTGCTTGCATTCTGGCCCTATTCTCTCCCCAATCCCATATAGGTATGCTAAAGGAAACAGCTACTCTTGGGTTTATGTCAGGGGTTTGATAGACCTCTACTGCCTTTTTATTGTCACCGAATACTCCAAGAGAAAGGGAAACAGCACCTTTAAACTCATTTAGGGATTTTGTCCGGATCAGTTCGAACTGTGAGCGCTCAATTTCGATGTTCCTCTGCCTCAACTCCATCCGGTTATCAAGACCATACTGTATAGCCTGATTTAGATCAACCTCACGAGTGATGAAATTTATATCAACTTCTACGGCAATTGCCTCATTCAAATCAATACCTAACAACAACTTAAAATCATCAGCAGCATTATCCAACATCACCTGATTGTTTTCCATTGTTGACTTGGAAGTAGCAAGATTGAGTTCTGCCTGATACAGCTCTTCCTTAGCAAGTAGGTCTGCATCTACTTTGTTTTGTGTAATCTCATAGCTTACCTGTTGATTTTCAAATTCATCCCTGGAAATTTCAAGATTGTTTTGATTCTGATAAAAAGAGTAGAAGGATTGGGTTACATTCCTTTCCAGCGTGAGTAACTGCATTTCATTATTAATATGTGCATTTTCCAGGTTCAGCTCCAATTCCTTTAGCTGTAGTTTGTTTCGGTTGTAAGTGAATATAGGTTGGTCTAATTGTAAATATAAATTATTACTATAGGTCCTAGTTGCAGCACCCTGAAATTCAGAATAGTTATCTCTGTACATAAAGCGATTATTCAGTGAGATAGTACCATCCGTTGCGGCTATAGGCTGGCTCACGGAAAAATTAGCATAGGAATTATAATCTTCGTTTGTATTCCACTGAGAAAATAAATCGTTAAAACCACGCGCCCGATTATATTCGATTGGTGTGATATCCAAAGCAAACTTCGATTTTAGTGCGGCGCGTTGTGCATCCAGGCTTTTTCGATTGCTCAATAAGTTTAGTCTGGATTTTTTTATATCCGGGCTACTATTTTGAGCAATTTGAATTGATTCCTCCAGCGTCAGTGTTCGTTGTGCCATTGCTACCGGGGATATTAGATAGTAATAGCCTGTAAATAGTAGTGTCATTGCCAATTTGCGATGGCAGATTGATCTGAAGTGGTTTGATTTGATTTCTTGTTTACAATTCATGTGTTTGATTTAAGCTTTTATTGCCACATGGAATTCGCATGTCTGAAAATTTATCCGTGACTAATGTTCTCCTGATTATGTACAATTCATATTTATTGCTTAACCCATTTAACAGCATCTGCATATACCGTTCGGAATTCACATTCATCTGTTAACATTACATTTCCACCTGTTTGATTGAAATAATAGGAGCCCAGGTAATTCCAGCCGGGTTCTGCATTTGATATATTGTATTTGATGTCATCCCTTCCATCTGCATGATTAATAATGTAGTGATAATTAAACTGCCTGTTATCACCGCCATTTCCTCGAAATTGATTTTGATTCTTACCTCTCATGTAAACATAGATATCATAGAAGCCCTCTTCTGTAAGCTCAGGTGCCCAGGTAGTCGTTTTTTCACCACTTCCTGCCCGTGTAAAATGTGCCGAGCGTATCGTACTTCCATAAAAGTCAGAGCCTGTAGTAGGCAACCACTTAGAATAAGAGCGAAACCATTTTCCATAGTATTTTTTATCAGAAGGGTTTCGACTATCCAGAAATGCCCTTAAATAGGTGGGTTGAATAGGGCTGAAGGTTGTAAATCCTGGGTCTTCATTGTCTACGATCACTTCATATTGTTCGGACGCTTTGTGGTTTTCTACTATTCTCTCTCCGTCAAATAGTGCTCCCCCCTTTCGTTTTTTTAAAGTACCTAATGACATATTGATCTCGGAAGGAATATTTCTTGAGATAAGGGTATTTATGGTGATTTCATTGGGTTTCTCATCCAGAACAATTCCCAGTTGTTTCGTTTCCCCCTGTTTGATGACAGAAAGTCTCCCTGGAATTTCTTCCTCCACTTCCTGATTGAATCTTCGTCGTCTGTTCCTTCTGCCATTATTGGAATTATCGGATGTATTGACTTTCACTTCTATGACACCATCATTCTCCCCTGAATTTTTAACATCCATAAGCACTTGATAACGCTTTCTGTCACCATCCAACACCTCGTATTTCTGAACATTAAGGATTTCAAAGGCCGCTTGTGCCGTATCAAAATAAACCTTCTTTAGTATGAGGTCGATGTCCAGATTGAAATGGGTCAAAATGCCTCTCCTGAATTCCGCATAACTTGAAAGTTGGTGGTTGTGGGTGTTTACCCAGTTGTACAAATAGGCCTTAAATGCTTCCTCACCCACCAACTGACCCAGGTAAGTAAACAAGTATTGACCTTTCAGGGACACGGATTTATGAATCTTATTGAAATCAGTTTCCTCAGTTAGAATTTTTGTAATCGAGGACTCTCTCATCAAGTTATTGCACTCCTCCGTAAAGGATATTCCGTTTCGGTTTCTTGAATAGTCATTTTGAGGCCGTTTGTCGTTATTGAGATAGGTAGCTATGCTCCGATTTAACAAGGCCCAATCGTTACTCACTATACCTGAATTATAAGCGTAGAAGTTGGGGAAAAGTGAATAATCGGGTTCATCTTTATCTCGTCCATCAAAATACCGTCTGGATTCAATCTGCTTGGTAAACACCCGCTTTACCAAATCATTGAATACGTTCGCCTGCTTCTCCTTATCACTTAATTCCTGGTTATCTTTACGTGCCTGCCGGTCCATATCCCGCAATTGCCTATTTAAATCAAACTGTCTGATATCACCTCCTTCTTCCGGCCAAAACACCGTTTCCGGTTGCAGAAAAGTCTGATGGCTTTCATAAATCTTGTTATAAGCAGTGAACTGAACCGGAGTTTCTACAAATTGTAATCTTTTAAAGGGATAGCTGAGTTTTTGAGCATCTTCATATTCATTGGCAATATCTGTGATCAGATAACTTAGCGTATCAGCCAATTGGTCAAGGTGTTTGATGAAATAATCATTCTTAGGATAGTGGTAAACGGCATAAGTTATACGATCCACGGTTATTTCCTTTTTTTCATACTTTCCTATTACCAGGGAGATTTGCGGCAAGGCATATTCAGGTTTGAAATGATAAGTATTCCCATTTATAATCTGCTCGCCTTGTGAAATTGGAATTTGACCGCCTGTCGTTTTTACCTTAAGCTGAAAATCTATAAAAAAGGAACGCTCCTTAGTAGTTGAATTAAGGCTGTATCCAATTTGTGTATCAGGATACCAAAGTACGTCCTTGGTAAGCAGCACATAATCGGGCTGCAAAAAAGCATACTTCTTTTGGAGGGAAAACATAAAGTAATCATTTGCGGATTCATACCTTTCCTGAGCTACCTCCAGATGAGCGACTGACTCCCATATTTTTCCTTGGTACTTTATTTTAATTTTCATTTCCTGTCCAGGAGAAATGGATAGGCCCCGGTCTATGGACACAATTTGAAGGTTTCTGGTAAAATCTACGGACCGACCGTTTATAAGCACCTGATCAACTTTTAAGCCAGGGTTTAAAGTGAAATAAGCCTTAGGAAGGGTTTGATCGGAGTTGTTTTTCACCACCATATCGGATGTGCATGAAATAGCATCACCAATAAGCTCAAAATCAATGGAATTGGATACAATATCGATGTTGGGTAGTTCAGCCCATTTTCCGTTCACAACTATCATCTCTTGACGTAGGGAAACAGGATCCTGACGGATATCCCAAAGCTTAATCATTACAAAAGAGGAGAGAACCAAAAGGGCAACTCCAATAAGCCCTGTGCCCATTCGGACCAACTTATGGCCTGGCAGCCGATCTAAGAAAAAGGCCGTAGCAAACAAAAATGCAATTCCTGCAATTAAGTAAAAGGCTCTCTGCCAAAGGGCTGTTTCAATATCCACAAAGCCTGTCATATCAGAAGCTAATAGGGATAGACGAAATGCCGAAAAATCCAGAATATTGGAAAACTGATCAAAATAGTAGATGACCTGAACACCGGCTATACCCAAAAGAAGAATAATACTAATGGGTTGATTTTTAAGAATTGTGACCAGAAGAAATGCCGCTCCCGTAGTGAAAATAATCCCCGGAACGCTGGTCAACAAAGGATAGATTATAAAAGCAGCTGGGTTAAATGTGGCGAACGGACTGGTCAGGTTGGTAATTAATGGAATGCAAAGGAGGACAACATTTAGAGAAAAGAATAATTTGAAGAGGGCCAAGGCTTTTCCAAATACATAATCCAGGTTGGAAATGGGGCGAACAAAGAACACCTCATTGGTATCCAACTTTTTATCTTTTTTGATAAGCCCTGTAGCCAAAAATATTACTGCAGCTGCCTGGGGTACACTTATAAGTACCATACAAGCATAGGGCATTAACCAACTGTTGGAAAGAACATACCATCTGGGTGAACCCGCCTCAGAAAAAACACCAATGTTGAAAATGGTTAAAAACCCAACTCCCATCAGTGCTACAATTCTGAAAAACCAATTCCTCCACAGCACCTTTGCTTCGTACTTAGAAATGGTTAATATGTTTTTGATAGAAATCATACCAGTGACACCCCCAATTCATTTTCCATAAAATATACATAGGCATGTTCCAAATTTGGATTCGCATGCTTTGCCTTAGGGTGAGGTTTTTCGGTGGCTATCAACTGGGCTTCCCACTTCCCTTCCATAGGAATGGTGGAAACTACCGAATACTTGGTTTTTATAGCATTGAACTCATCGTTATCCAGGGTAACCTGCCAAACATGACCACGTACTTGATCTATCATACCTTCAGGTGAACCTTTGAAGGCCACCTCTCCTTTATTGAGCATCGCCATATTTTGGCAGGTGCTACTGATGTCGCCAACTATATGGGTAGAAAGGATAATGGCAACATCTTTCTGACTTAAGTGAGAAAGAATATTTCTAAACCGAATTCGCTCTTCCGGATCAAGACCAGTAGTAGGCTCATCAATTACAAGTAACTTAGGGTCACCTATCAGTGCTTGAGCAATTCCTAACCTGCGTTTCATACCACCAGATAACTTATTGGCCATTCTTTCCCGTACATCGAGTAAACCCACTTGATCTAATAGTTCATCTACTTTAAGGCTACGTTCTTTTTTCTTTAGCGATGTAGACAGTTTAGCTGCATAATCCAGAAATTCCCAAGTTTTAAGTTTTGAAAAATAAGTGAAGTCCTGCGGAAGGTATCCAATCAATGGTCTGATTTTCTGTCGATGCTTATTGATATCCATCCCATTAATCAGAACAGTACCGGATGTGGCCTTTTGACCAGTGACCAATATGCGCATAAAGCTAGATTTACCAGCTCCGTTGGGCCCCAACAAGCCGAACATACCACTTCCTATTTCTAGGTTCACATCCCGTAAGGCAGCATGACCATTAGGGTAAATCTTGGAAAGTCCTGATATCTCTATATTCATCAAATACTACTTAAGAGAAATTCTTATAGCTATTAGCAAAACCGTAGGGGTAAAATAATTTATTTAACAATGGCTTAGTTTTAATTGGACTTGTAAACAAATTCCGGATAAAGGTAGGAACTCCAAATGCTAAACACAATTAATTTGTACGAAATAATATGTATAAAGTTGTATTAAATTAAAAGAATAAAAATTTATTATATCTATAATTTCATTTAAATATACTATATATAGATAAAATACTTATAAATTATCATTATTAGGATAACATATTTTAATAAGACTCAATCATTTATTTAGACAATCATCTACAAATAGATTGAAGTTTTCATGGGTACAGAACTTCATAGTATTTCCCATTATTACATAAACTATAAAAAAAGAGCTCCATGAAATAATCTCGCTTATACCCCAACAGATATAGTAAATAATTTTCCGTCGAAGTGGCGGTAAGTTCTTAGTCAATGCCCGAATGGCCTAGAGGACTCATGGGGGTCCTCTAGGCCGATTAAATCTTTTTTTTCCGAAGGAACTCCCAAGAAGGAGAAAGCTTTATTAACAGTGATAAAAAGAGGGTTGTGGGAGTTCTTTAGGCCTATGAAATTAAATTTCTTCTGAAGAAAGCCGACTCTTTTACGAGTTGGGTATATGCTAATTTTTCCATTATCCCCTTTCAATTATTACTACAACTAAAAACCTTACTTTCCACTCAAATAATACATTTCCCCATTGTCTTCCATCAATAAGCTGCTGTCGGCAATGATGGCCTGCAGTTCGGTGTTTTCCAATAATTCTTCAGCAAAACCTGTAGCGTGATGGATTAATTTATAGTTCTGATCGTATATATAAACTTCTTGTGGAAAGCTAACAAGCATTTCTTCAACCGGGTTTAATACTTCATTTGCCAAGGCTTGCTCCTCCTCCGGGCTTAAGATCAATTCGTAAGCCATTTCCATGGCCGCGATGTCTGGTTCTTTCACATTTCCGGCAAAGACTGAAAGACTTAAAATTAAGGCGAAGGCTCCTACAAATGACATGAT
>NZ_SMMB01001203.1 GCF_009711365.1 Xanthovirga aplysinae
GAGAATTTTAAGAGCTTTCATAAAAATAACTTATGTCAAAATTTATAAAGGTACCAGATATCTAAATGATTTATTGAATGTTATAAGAGGTATTAATCTCAAAGCTTTGCTTTCTATCCCCCAATTTGTTTCATTGATATATCACTTCCGGTAAAGGCGAGGCTCTGTTTTTCTTTTAAGGACTTGAAAAGGTTTTTAGAAAGGAGGGGTTGATTTTTGTAGTCCTTTTTTATGTCGATTCCATTTATTGAACTTATGCAGCCATAAATGCGACCTTGGTGGTCTATTCTTAGTCGATCGCAATCACTACAAAAGGGTTTTGAACTATTGGAGATAAATCCCACTTTAAAGCCATCCTGATCTTCCCAGTAGGTGGCGGTAGCAGATTTTTCTCTTTTTACCGAGGTTAATTTGGCAATTCTTCGTAAGTCAGTGAGCATGTTTTCTTCCTTGTAAAGGTAATCGGTTTTGGAAGAATGTAAATGCCCCATCTTCATCACTTCCAGAAAGCGAATGCTTATTCTTTTGGCTTTTGCGAAACGATAAAGGGGAATTATTTGATCATCATTTATACCTTTCATAATCACTGCATTCAGTTTTAGGGGAATACCTACTTCCAGGGCCTTTTCGATGCCGTTTAGAACAGGATTAATTTTAGATTGGCGGGTAATTTTTTTGAAGGTACTTTCTTCTATAGCGTCCAATGAAATATTTGCTGAACTCAATCCTGCTTCTTTAAGCATGCTTGCTTTTTTGGGGAGTAAAAAAGCATTTGTAGTGATGCCAATGTTTTCAATTCCTAATTTTTTTATTCCTTTGATCAGGGTACAAATGTGCTGATACAGGAGGGGTTCACCACCGGTTAGTCGGATTTTAGTAAGTGGGGTGATACGATGTATGGACTTAATAATTTCAACAAATTCTTCCGGAGGTAAAGTGTTTTTGACTACGGGGTTGCTCCAGCCCGACACACAATAATGACAAGAAAAATTACAGGAATTGGTGAGGCTTACCCGTAACGCCTTAAAAGTTCTATTGAGGTGGTCTTTTATCATTTCCTTATCTTACTCCAAGTTCTCCTTTGTTCACTTTAATAAATTCTTCTTTGGGCGCATCACACAAACTACAAAGGTAGGTGGATTGTAATTCTTCAAAATTAGTTTTGGCTGGTATTTCCTGTGTTTCATCTCCAAAAATGGGATCATAGGTGGTTAGACAATGCGGACATTGATACGCGTATTCTCTTTCTTTTATTAATGCTTTTTTCAAAGCTTTTCGACTAATTCTTGGTTTGGCGTCAAAAGTGGTATGATCGATATAGACTTTTTGGTGATATTCCTCTACCAATTCTTTTAAACTTGGTGTTAGATCATGAATTTTAATATCTTGTACAAACGGAAGGAATTCGTTTAGGGTAGGATTGAACTCTTTCCTATGAAGTATGTCATAGGTAACCTTCATTGGGATTCCCAAGAAGAACCTACTCAACTTTTCTTGAATGATAATATGGGAAAATGAATGTTTGTATCGGTTATTTATTCCAATAATTACTCCATTTGTACAGAAGTCACCTTGGGCAAATTCTTTTCTAATATAAGTTTTAAGGGCAAAAGCCCTTTCATCAAAGTCATTGATTTGCCAATTAAGTTCTGATTGAGAATGCCCATTATTGATGTTGTGCTTGACAAGGAGCGCTTTCCAGTCCATTAGGGTTTCTTCAATGATATCTTTAATGATAAGAGATTTCCAGGGTGTAATATGGATTTGGCCAATACTGTTTTGTTCGCAGAGGCGGCAAAGGGAATCAAGTTGAGAAAGGTTGAACTCTGCATTTCTTTTGTAGATACCCAGCCAATATTTTTCATGGTATTTATGGATGCCTTCGTAATTGAAAAATTCGGCCACTCGTATGCGTGGAGAGAGGGGGCTTTCCACGAGTTTCGTTTTAAGGAGTATTGCTAGTGTTTGTTCTATTTCTTCTAATGAAGCATCGTTTCGGTATAAATTTTCAAAGGTGGTGATAACTTTTTTGATGTCTTCTGAATAAATCAAGTAGGGGAGAAAAGTGAGGTTGTCTTCTGAAACAGTTCTTAGGTAGACATGCCAAAGATTCACTTCTTCACTTGCTACAAAGTTTATGTCCCCTGTAAAGCTATAAACAATATCCTGTTTTAAATCTGTAATATTTACCCTAATTGAAGGGGTTTCATCAATATCATCTAGTATATCTAAAAATACGCCGTCTTTAACCCAATAGGTGGAAGGAAGAATGTTGTTAGCAAGGTAAGAACTTACAATATTGTGTTTAGTAAACCCTTGCCCGTAGTCGATTTCTGTTTCATAAGCCTTGAAATTTAATTTAAACTGTTCAACTGCTGCATCAGGAATCTGAATGATTAATTCCTGCCGACGACCGAATTGGAAATGAGTAGCTCCAAGACCAGCAGCCAGGTGGGCTATTTTTCTTAAATCTACCGGGGCAAGAATTCCCCCTTTTATAAAGACTTTGGCGGTTAACATCTCCATTTTAACTCAAGATTTTTTCATTTTCCAACATCGCTTTTACTTCTGGTTTACAACTTCCACATCCTAAGCCCGCACCAGTGGTTTTACAGAGGACATTGAAATCCGTGCATCCTTTTTGGATTTCATCCAAGACGTTTAGGTGTCCTACACTATTGCAGGAGCAAATTAATTCACCTTTGATTTCCCTTTTTTTGGTATTTCCCTGGAGGAGCTCCATTCTTTTCTCACCCAATTCAATTTTGTTTTCAATTAGGTCTCGAAATTCAGTGAAGTCACTTTTGTCTCCAATGAGAATAGCACCAATTAATTTATCCTGGTAAACGAGACATTTCTTGTACTTTCTATTTTTCTTGTCTACGAAAATTATTTCCTCATAATTATCGTCGTCAATAGGTGCTTCAATGGCACCAATGGAGCAAAGCTCCAGCCCTTCTACCTTCAATATATTCATTAATAAAGACCCTTTGTAGGTATTGCTGGTGTCCCCCAGGATATATCTTACAGCATACTCTGCTTGTTCTTCAGCGGCAGCCGTAATGCCGTACAGCATTTTATGATGCTCTGCAATCTCACCCAAGGCATAAATGGATTTATCGCTGGTCTGCATAAAATCATTTACCATAACCCCTCTGCCACAGACAAGCCCTGTCTGCTGTGCTATCTCTATATTGGGTTTTGTCCCAATGGCAAATACCAGCGTATCGCAAGGGATGAAACGGCCACTTTTAAGATGAATGCCCTCTAGTTTTTCATTTCCTTTAAAACCCTGTACTTCATCGGTATAAAGGATTTGAATGTTTCTGTCTTTTAATTCCAGGTCCAACAGTTCGCTGCCTAAATCATCCAATTGCCTTTCCATTAGGCGGGAAGCCCGTTGGATAATGGTGACTGTAACACCGAGAGATTGGAGGGAATCAGCCAGTTCTATTCCTAGTAATCCGCCCCCAACAATGACAGCATTTCCTTTCTTTTTGGCGAATTTCTTAATGAAATCTGCATCCTTCCGGCTTCTTAGGGTGAAAATACCCTTCATATTTTCCGGTATTTGGGAAGGTCGGAAAGCTCTGCTACCCGTGGCCATTATAATAAGATCGTATGTGTGTTCTTTCCCAAGGGAATCCACCACTACCTTATTTTTCCGGTCAATATGTTCAATGCTGGTTTCTGTATGTATGCGACAATCTAATTCTTCCTCCTCTCTTTCTACCTTATGTTTGAGCAGCATGTTCCAGTCTTTTTTGCCATTGATATATTCAGGCAACATTACCCTGTTATAAAATGCTACTTTTTCGCGGCTAAAGACTTCAATTTCGTCCTGTTGATTGCTTTTTCGGTACTGTGTAACAAAGCGGAAGGCCGCGGCTCCAGCTCCAATTACAATAATCTTTTGCTGTTTCTTCCTATATTTTTTTACTGTTACAGCACTAAATTTAAATGCAGGTTGCTTTGAGGTTTTATCAACCAGTGTACTTGTGAGATTATTTGTTCGGGTTAAGTCTTTCCCCAGACTTCTTCCCCAATGCATAGGCAGAAAAACAACGCCTTTTTTTATGTCTGTTGTTATTTTGGCGGTTACCCGTACTTTGCCTCTGTCGTTTGCAATTTCAACAATATCTTGATCTTGAATGTTGATTTGAGAAGCATCCTCTGGGTGTATCTCTAAAAAAGGCCTCGATATGTGTTGGTTTAATTTTTTTACCTTGGCCGTTCGGGTCATGGTATGCCATTGATCGCGAATCCTCCCAGTTATGAGGATAAAAGGATAATTGTTGGTGGTTGTCTCCACTTCCTGAGCTGTTTCTGGGGATAGGATTTGAGCCTTTTTGTTGGGAGTAAAGAATTTTTGATCGGTAAACAGACGTTGTGTACCGTGAGTAGCACCCTTCGGAAAAGGCCATTGCACTGAACCTTTTTCTTTTAAGATGGAGTAATTTAGACCACTAATATCTAGGTTGGTGTTCTTTGTTAGGCCTGAATGCTCCAAATAAATATCTTCTGTGGTTTTATAGTCAAAGGCTTCTCCAAAGCCCATTTTTTTGGCAAATCGAATAAAAATTTCCGTATCCGGAAGTGCCTGCCCCGGAGGGTCCAGCACTTTATTGAGGTAACTTATCCTTCTTTCCGAATTGGTCATAGTTCCTTCTTTCTCCAAATAACCTGCAGCAGGGAGTACGAGATCGGCATATTTTAGCGTATCCGAACGATTAGAAATATCTTGTACGATGACGAATTTGGCTTTTTTAAGAGCAGCATCTGCTAATCGGGCATTGGGCCAACTTACAAGGGGGTTGGTGCAGACAATCCAGATGGCTTTCATTTTACCACTGGATAAGGCCTTCATCATTTGGGTAGCAGTGAGGCCGGGAGCTTCACTTAATTTATCTACACCCCAATATTTAGCTACTTCTTCCCGATGGATTGGATTGGTGTAGTCCCGATGGGCTGCTAGCATATTGCTTAAACCGCCTACTTCTCTTCCACCCATAGCATTTGGTTGGCCAGTAAGGGAAAAGGGGCCGGCTCCTGGCTTTCCTATTTGCCCGGTAATGAGAGATAGGTTCAACAAGTATAAATTTTTATTTACGCCCTGTGTGCTTTGATTGAGGCCCATGGCCCACATGGAAATATAGGCATTGGACTTTCCTATGGCTTCTGCTGTTTCATAGATTTGAGAAGTAGGAATCCCACAGGTTTTGGCCGCCTCTTCAATGGAAGTATTGAAAACACTTTCTTTATAAGCTTCAAAGCCGTTTGTGTGATTGGTAATGAAGCCGGTGTCAATATCATTGTTTTCAATGATGAGCCTTCCAATAGCTTTGTAAAGAACACTATCTGTTCCTGGGTTAAGTTGTAAATGAATGTCGGCTATGGAGCAGCTTTGGGTTTTACGTGGATCTGCAACTATAATTTTTACATGAGGATTTTTTTCTTTGTGCTCCTCTAATCTCCGGAAAAGAATTGGGTGACACCAGGCTGGGTTAGCTCCGGTAATGAAGAAAGTGTCTGCCAATTCAATGTCGGTATAAGAAATAGGTACAGCATCTTCTCCTAAGGCTTTTTTGTATCCCACCACGGCAGAGCTCATACATAGCCTGGAGTTTGTGTCAATGTTATTGGTACCTAGAAACCCCTTTGTTAATTTATTGGCTAAGTAATATTCCTCTGTTAACAATTGACCCGAAACATAAAAGCCCACCGAATCCGGTCCATATCTTTTAATTAAAGATTTGAAAACCGCGGCTGCACGTTCTATGGCGGTATCCCAGGATACCTCCGTTCTTTCCTGCGAACGGTGCCACTTCATCTGGGGTTTGAGGATTCTGTCAGACTGGTCCGACACCGTATAATGCAAAGTTCTGCCTTTGGAGCAAAGCATTCCTTTATTCACTGGATGGGCTTCATCTCCCTCAACTGTTATCGCATTGAACTTATCCTTTTTTACTACAATTCCACAGCCCGTTCCACAATAAGAACAAGTCGACTTGTATTTTCTTTCTTTGGAATAATGCATAGGTGTCTTAAAAATACAATTTATTAGTTAGAACTCCCATTAAGGGTCAGACTTCACTAAATGAGATTGAGGAGCTTTGAAAATTATATCTTCCCCTTAAAATAAATGAATTTGTTCTTTTCTATTTATGGTTGTTGGCTGGAAAATATGTTTGTTGCTTTTCATTGAGTTTAGCATTCATTTTGGTCTTGATAAAAAAACGAAGAAAAAATTCAAGAACTCACCTTTTGGAGTCCTGAAGGCGGTTGAAATTAATTCCTTTCTTAAGAATTTAATAAGCTTCATCCCATATGTCTAACCCACAGCCCGCTTTTGATTTGCCCAACCTTCCAGAGGGCATTAACAGAAAATACTGCTTCATTATAATTTTAATGCTTACATTGTTTTTGAAAGGGGTAGTTTATTTTTTCAATTGTTCCCTAAAAAAGGATCCTACGAGTCCTTTTGGTTGCTGGAATTAATTTTTTTATTGAAAAGCCTTTAGGCTTTTTCTTCTCTTTGAGGTTGTTCCACGTTTAATTTAATTTTCATTTCATATTCTTCTACATCCAATTGGTCATTTTGGCCTTCTTCAAATCTTGTGGAAAGTTTGGGCAGTCGGTGTTTTATGATTCTTTGGACTACTGCATGCATCCAGATTAGGCAACTGGCAGAAAGGAAAAACATGAACATCCATGCACTGGACCATAACCCAGTTGCTTCTAGTAAGTACCCAAAAATTACAGGGCAAAAGAACCCTCCCAGGCCTCCTAATACGCCCACCATTCCTCCAACTACACCTACTTCCTTGGGGAAATAATCAGGAATATGCTTGTATACTGCTGCTTTCCCAATTCCCCATATGGCCCCTATTAAAATGACTAGAACAGTGAAAACCCAAACATTGGCCTGGAAATAGATATGAGTGGAGCCTTTGGCGATCAATTGTTTTTTTGTTACTCGATCATTAACTTGGACTACCGGGGTTTGCCAGGATTCCTTTACAGGAAGGAAATGATTCTCTTTTTCTACATTGGCCATTTTGTCTTGGCGTTCCTGAAGGGGGTACACTTGATTATCCACCTGAATGAAGCTTGGGGAAATATTTGTAACTATTCCTTCATTTTTGGCTAAGACCCCTTTTCCCGGAGATGAGATATCCATCCTAGGGATTATGAGAAAGAGGCTTATTACTGCTGAAGATCCCAGTACCCAATACATTACCTTTCTGGCTCCAAATAGGTCAGATAAATACCCACCAAGGGCCCTGATTACTCCTGAAGGGAGACTGAATAGTGATGCACAGATACCGGCAAATACTAACGGCATAGCATAAACATTTAAAAAATAAGGAACCAGCCACTGTGCAAATGCCACAAAACAACCGAAAACTAAGAAATAATATAGGCCAAAACGCCATACCCGGATGTTTTTTAAAGGTTGTAATTGTTGTTTAAGGGTCCGGTTGGAGCTTTCCGGTTTTTTATTTTTTGCCAATAAGAAGAAGAGGATAGCAGTTAAAACAAGTATGCCTGCGTAAATTATAGGTAAAACACGCCAGTTTTCAATTTGGGCGCCATTGTTAGTTGCATAATTTAAAAGGGAGGGTGCAAAAATGGTGGTAAGGGCTGCTCCAGCATTTCCCACTCCAAATATACCTAATGCGGTACCTTGATTTTTCTTATCAAAGAATATGGAAGTGTAGGCAATTCCAACGGCGAAGCTTGCCCCAGTTAATCCAAAACCAAAACTACACCAGACAAATCCCCAAAATGAATTGACATAGCTTAATAAAAAGGTAGGAATAGCACAAAGTAGTAGCAGGATAGTAAATACGGGTTTTCCTCCAAATTTGTCTGTGAGAATTCCGGCAGGGAGCCTAAAGATGGCTCCTGTGAGTACGGGTATTCCCATTAGCCAACCTATCTTGGAAGAGTCCCAGTCAAAAACTTGGTTATCTACTAGGAAGGTGACTAAAACCCCATTCATTAACCAAACGGCAAAACAAATGGTGAAAGCAAAAGTGTTGAGGAAAAGGATTTTGTTGGCAGTTCCAGCGTCTTTCATAGTGATTTTTTGTTTTGGTATTTGATGTTACGTATCAAATATACGTAAATAGAACTGTAATGCAAGTAAATTTACTTAATTAATACGTAAATTGGAGGGCCGGATCAATGAGTTTGGGTGTTTGATATTGAAAACAGTTAGGGGGATTTCATTGATACGTGCCTCTGAAATTTTAAAGAAAGAAGATAATTGAAAAGTAAGGTTATTAGTCCTTGTTTAAGTACTTTTATGTGTCCCTCTTCCCCATTAGGGCCGAAAAAGGTGAATGGAAAGTGGATGCTTAAACCAATTATTTTACGAAAAATTCTTCTGTATTACTGCTTTACCAATAAAAATGAAAAAGGCAGAACTTGGGAGTCCCTTATTGGACTATTGAAATCAATCTTATTCTAAAGAATGCTGATTTTTAATTTAGAAGGATAGGCGGGTCAAAAGCTGGCTAGGGGAAGGAAGCATTTTTGATGCTTGATATTTTTGTTCGTTTTGTATCAATACGAAATGAACAAAAGCCTTAATCTAGTGAGAATTTTCAGTAATAAGCAAAGCTTTTAGAAAGAACCCCCATAAAGCATTAAGCTTCTCAAGCAAAACTAAAAAGATGCGTGGGAGTCTTTTAGACTACTTAAATCAATTGTTTTCTAAAGCAACTATTTTCTGCTCAAGGGCTACTCGCACCATATCTGCTGCATTATTTACAGAGAGTTTTTTCATAATCTTGGAACGGTGAGTTTCGATAGTGCGTACACTGATACCACATTCCTCCGAAATGGTTGGGTTGCTGTCTCCTTTCACAATTCGGGACAAAATATCCATTTCCCTTTTGGTAAGAGCGTAATCTTTATGGGGTCGATTTGGGGGGTGTGCGGGTTTTGAATCTAGGTATCGATTGACAATAATATTTGAAACTTCACTACTGAAGTACTTATTGCCATTCATAATAGTCCTTAAAGCCTTGATGATTTTTTCTTTTCCATTGTCCTTCAAAAGGTAACCGTAGGCCCCACTATCTACCGCTTTCAAGACATATTCTTCCCGGTCGAACATGGATAAGAAAAGAACTTTTGTAGGGAGCTTCATTTTTTTTAGCTCCTCCATTGTATCCAGTCCATTCATTCCAGGCATGTTGATGTCGAGAATAAGTATATCGGGTTCCTGTTCTTTGACCAGCTCCAGGGCTTCTTTCCCGTTAGATCCCAGTCCTACCACCTCAATGGAGGGCTCAGAATCGAAAAGCATTTTCATTCCAAACCTTACAATTTCGTGATCGTCAACGATTACGATTTTAATATTTTTCATAACTTTCTTTGTCTAGGGGCACCTCCACAAAAATACTACTTCCTTTATCTTTTGTGGAATTGATCATCAGTTTTCCTCCAATTAACTCCACCCGTTCGACCATATTGGCTAGCCCATTTCCCATGTCCCGCCTTCCTCTAGTTTTTAATTTTTCTTTGGAGTCAAACCCAATGCCATTGTCTTGTACGTTCAAATTTAAGTATTCTGCATCATTTTCAATGGAGACAATTATTCTTGAGGTTTCTGCATGTTTTAAAGCGTTATTTACAGACTCCTGTACAATACGGTATAAGTTTATTTCAATGTTTTTATCTAATCTTGCGTCTAACATTAAATTGCTATTGAGTAAAATCTCGACCTCATTATTCTTTTTCAGGTTTTGAATAAACTCTTTGATGGATGCTTCCAGGCCAAAGTCATTTAAGACTGGGGGAAGCAAATCCGAAGAGATTCTGCGAATTTCTTTGATAATATTCTGAAGCTGTTTTTTAGCTTCTTTAATACAATAAGTCTGTTTTTCGTTGACTGCCTCAATCGATTCGATTACAAACTTAAGGCCCGTGAGCATTTGTCCTATGCCGTCATGAATTTCAAATGACATTCTTTTTCTTTCTTTCTCCTGTCCTGAGATAATTGCGTAGGAGGCAATTCTTTGTTCATCTTTTTGATGCTGCAATTGTTGTTGGTTGAGTCTGGCTAATTCTGCTTCTGCCTGTTTTCTTTGAGTGATTTCAGAACATATCACTAAGTATTGATAAATCTCTCCAGAAGGAGATTTAATTGGGATTAAGGTCACATCTAACCAGAAATAAGAACCGTCCTTGTCATGATCACGAATCTCTGACTGCCAAGCATTCTCGTGTTTATTGGGGTCGTTAATGAATTGATAAACTTTACTTTCTTCACCTGTAAGTAAATTTTCAAAAAGCTTTTTCCCGATCAGTTCTTCTATTGGGTATTTGGAGATTTCACTGTATTTCTTATTGGCATAAGTAATAATTCCAGAAGAGGTGGTCTTAATTAAAATGGTAGCTGCGTCCAGAGCAAAAGACATGTCCTTGATTTCCTTATGCATTTCCTCCAAAGAGGTATTGAGTTCGGATAGGGCAGTGGCGGCTTCTTGTGATTTTTTTTCCGAATCAATCATTTTAAGGAGGTCTTTTTTTAATTTCCTAAAAATGGGAAAGAAGATAAAGACGCCTATTATTATTAATGCGGTAAAAATTATCAAAGAAAATCGCAGCGCTATTATCTGACTTTGGTTTATCCTTTGGTTAGAGAGAACTTCTAGTTCCTGATTAAGGAGGTCTATTTCTTTTAAAAAATCCTCCTCATGTGTTAAGATATTAGCAACCTGTTCTTTAATGTCGATTCCTTTCTCAATTTTTAAACAGGCCTCATAGATGGTAGTATGAAGTGTTGTTACTTTATTGATTTGATCCCCAAAGTTTTCCGGCAGCCTAATGTTTATTAATTGATTGTACTGTTCTTGAAAGAGATTGGCTGCAGAAAAAAGGTATTCTTTTTTTTCTTGGCTTAAGCCCTCGGCTTGGATTTTGGAAGCCGTCTTTTCTATTTTATGAATGAGAATACTTTGTTTACTGGTAATATGAATTATTTGAGTGTACTCTTGCTGTTTTTGAAGGGAGTTTTGGATTTTAAAGTAACTGACTAGACTAATAATTCCCACCACTGAAAGGGCAATAGTGTATACCCAGTGGAAATAATTATAAATTCCAGAGGTGGCTTTGGTCTTTCTGGTCCTTAAGGGGGTATTCATAAATGCTAAACGATGATTACGTAAATATACTTAATAAAGTACGGGGGACAATGCCCTTTTATATTAATTACTTTGCTTGGAAAGGGGGCAGTTATATCAATTTCCTAAAGATTTACTTTTTTCTATTGGAAAAAGTTAATGGCTCCTTAAT
>NZ_SMMB01001140.1 GCF_009711365.1 Xanthovirga aplysinae
AATAGCAGAAAAGTAAAAAGTTTTCCGAATGCCTAACCACAAACTTAAGGTTTGATCTCCTCGACGAGCATCTTCTGCATGCTGGTACACTTGAGTAAGGGGGTAGGAAGCCCATAATAGGAAGGAAGACAAAAAGGCTGGAATTAGAACATGATCTGTACGAAAAACAGTACTAAAGTTTTCTGTGGGATTAAGAGCCATCCATACCATCAAAAAAGTAAAAAATCCCTGAAAAAAACCCGCAATCAACCAGGATGTAATGGGATACTTTTTTAAGCGAATAACAGGATGGCTATAGGCTTTAGATACCATACCATAAATAAACAACATCACTGCAAAAGTAATACTTATAAGTAAACCCAGGATTATAGCCAATGTATCTAGAATCAAAGCCACAAAGTACAACTCTTTTGAAACTGGTGGTGGATTTTCCAGCCCGCCAATACTATCTTGATCCTTATCAAAATAACTATTATAGCCATTACTGGCTGGGTACAATAAAAAATGTAGGATAACAAATATCAAAAAAACATTAAAAATTGCTAGTGAAGGGCTCAAACTACAGGCAAAACCATAAACGGGTAATAAAAAAAAAGAAAAAGGAATACGAAGGTGTAATAAAGTGGCTTTCTTCATAAATATTATCATCTGTTTAGTAATAATTTATCACAAATTTTAGTAATATAAAAGAGTGAATTTGAGAGAGTTAAAGTGGATACCCCATAGGCAATTACAAATTCCTTCCCCTTTATGAGTTATATCACATCTATCGGTTCGGCCAATCCGGCCCATAAAATCCCACAAAGCCAAATCGCCCATTTTATGGCCCGGGCGTTTCAAATGAATTCCAAAGAACGGTATAGACAAAATATTCTTTATAGGGCTTCTGGCATTAAATTTCGACATTCCGTCATCGAAGATTATGGTAGGCAGGAGTCATTTCATTTTTTTCCTGACAACAAGCATTTAAGCCCATTTCCTCCCCTCAGTAAAAGAATGGATGTCTTCAAAAGGGAGGCCCTACTTTTGAGTGTAAAAGCGATAGATGATTGTCTTGAGGAACTGGATAGGTTTCACCGAATAGAAATTACCCATCTAATCACCGTAAGTTGCACAGGAATGCATGCCCCTGGCCTTGATATTGATTTGGTGGAAGCACTTAACCTTAATCATCAGGTGGAACGGTTGGCCATCAATTTCATGGGATGTTATGCTGCCATAAATGCGCTAAAATGTGCTGATAGCTTTTGCAAAGCAAATGAAAATGCCAAAGTCCTAATAGTTTGTACCGAACTATGTACCCTTCATTTCCAGAAAGAACCCACCGAAGATAACATCCTGGCTAATGCACTTTTTGCTGATGGAGCTGCAGCCATTTTAGTACAAAACATTCCTACCGAAGACTTTAACCTTAGTTTAGAAGGATTTTGCGGAGACTTGGCCTTTCAGGGAAGACAAGATATGGCCTGGCAACCTGGTAACTTTGGTTTTGAAATGAAATTATCTGCCTATGTACCTGATATTATTCAACAAGGTATTTCAAAATTAACCAACACTCTTTTAAACAGCTTAAGCCTAAATTTAGAGGAAATAGATTTCTTCGCCGTCCATCCTGGAGGAAGACGCATCCTTCAAGTCATTGAAGAAGAATTACAAATCGGTAGAAATAAAAACCGCTTCTCACATGAAGTTCTACAGCAATACGGGAATATGTCTTCTGCTACTATCCTTTTTGTGTTGCAAGCAATACTGAAGGAATTAAAAACAGAAGATAAAGGAAAAAACATCCTCAGCTTTGCATTTGGCCCAGGCCTTTCTATGGAAAGCATGTTATTGAAAATTGTAGGAAAACAGCAAGATTCAGAATCCTCTGAAAAACTCCGTATGTATAAACTTAACCAAAATTAAATGTCATGCTCTTTACAGAAAGAATGGATATTCCCGAAATTATGGACGATCTCGAATTTTCTGGTAAAGAGATGGACATCACTCTCCAAGAATTGGAAACCATCAATAAATGGTTGGGAGGTAACAACATTACCTTAAATGGTGTAGAAAATATCCTGAAACACAATCCCAACCCCGGTGGAAAGATTAAAATTGCCGATTTGGGATGTGGGGGAGGAGATATGCTGAAACTATTAGCCAACTGGGGAAGAAAAAACAAACTTAATTTAGAGCTAACTGGCATTGATGCTAATGAATATATTATTCATTATGCCCGTGAGAACTGTAAAAATTATCCCGAAGCCCAATTTGAGGTTTTAAATATTTTTGATGAGGCTTTTGAGAAACATGTTTATGATATCATTTGCTGCACCCTTTTCACCCATCATTTTAGTAATGAAGAATTAGTACAAATCTTTCAAAAGTTTTACAGACAAGCTCGAATGGGGGTAACAATTAATGATTTGCATCGACATTGGTTGGCATACCATTCCATTAAGTGGCTTACTTACCTTTTTTCCCACTCCCCCATGGTCAAAAACGATGCTCCGGTCTCAGTTTTACGGGCTTTTAGTAAAAAAGACATTAAAGAAATACTCCGAAATGCCCAAATCACAGATTATAAATTGAAATGGAGATGGGCCTTCCGGTGGGAATTAGTTATTTATAAAGATGAAGAGTTAATAGTGAATAATTAACAAATTCACTATTAATTATTTATTACTTAACCCATCTGATTTTATCTTTTATAGGTTTTCTCTTTCCTTTTGGCCATGGATTTTTTGGAATGCCCAAAAATAAAAACCCTAACAGTTTGTCCTCCGATTTTAAACCAAAATATTCTTTCGCCTCCTCCATATAAGTTACTCCACCAGTACTCCAATAACAACCGACCCCATAGGCTGTAGCAGTCAAATACATATTTTGGACGGCACATGCCACAGCCTCCACTTCTTCTATTTCAGGAATCTTACCTTTTGGATCCCGGCTCATACCGATACTTATAATGTGAGATGCCTTCAAAGGCTTGGTAGCTAGCTTTTGGAATTTTTCTTCCTGAAAATTCCCCTTAGCCTCAGCACCTTTCTTATATAATTCCGATTGAAAAGTTGCCAATTTTTTAAGACCCTCTCCCGTAAATACTGTAAAACGCCAAGGCTCGGTAATCCCGTGAGTAGGGGCCCAGTTGGCGTTTTCCAATAACTTTTCTATAATTTCCTGATCGATTTTTTCCCCTGAATACATATTCGGGTAAATAGACCGCCTGTTCCTTATCAGTTGATTTATTTCTTCCGGCTTATTGCTCATATGAATTGCATTAAAATTTTTCGGCCATATTACGGACAATATTTTAAAAGTCTAAATTATGCTCTCAGGAAATCGGATAGGAATAATTTGTAGAGATGTAAGGATTTGCCCCAAAGCCTCTCTACATTCACAAGAAAGGTGTGAAAAATAAATTGAATCGTCCAAAATCCCTTTGGCATTTTGCCTATAAAAAAGGGATATATTTCGGAATTCAATTATTAGTAAACAATATGGTATAGCCAGATCAGAGACAAAAACCTTGGGTCTTAATGGTTTTCTCTAAAAATTAGGCAGCGATCTTTTTCTTTGAGAAAAAATCAAAAGGATGAATGAAAATTCCTGATTCCGGATCCTCTTTATCCACCTTCTTTAACTGGACATTTAACAATTGATTTTCTTCATTCACATCCAAGACCCTTCCTTCACTCCCTTTAGGAAAAGGGTAATACATCTTTTTGAGGAAGATTTTATCTCCCTTTTTAAACTTTACCATGACCACAATTGATTGGTGAACAATTAAAAGACACATGAGAGCCAAATTAAGTTCTTTCTTAAACCGCTTTTTAGACAGCAGTAGTTCACTAAGTCACCTTCTTGATTTATCAAATCCAGAATTAAAATTTTTGCATCTGTAATGCATTTATAAATGAAGAGAATTCTTCACAACTAAAACAAAATCAAGCATTAAACAAACTTAATTAATCTAATAAGTAGCCCAACACATCTGCCCAATTGGCATTATTTAATCCTTTCTTTCTACACATTAACAGACAAATTGTCTCCATTATATCAGTTCTTTCATTTGGAATAATGTTTGGGTGATGCCTTTAAAAAAAATTATAATCATGAAACTGCTGGAAAAACAGCTTGTTAGGAATCTATTGCTCACCGGAGATGTATACCATACCATCAATGGGGGAAGAAGCCAACCCAACAAGCAACTTTATAAAAAAACGGACCATTACCTTTTAACTTTAAGTATACATGGAATTTCCCCAGAACATGTTAGAGTAGAGGTAAAGGAAAGAGAGTTACTCATTTTCCATCTTTTGAGTTTTCAGAACAGTGAACAAAATGGCCATATTCCCATTTTATTGGCCAACCATGCTATTCCAATGAATGTAAACAGGGATAAAATATATGCACGCCAGGAGGGAAATCAACTTAAAATATTTTTACCAATTAATAAAATGGAAGAAGGGGAGGGATATTTCAAAAATATAAGCATTGAGAAATAAGGCTTGAGTAATTTGAAAAATCCTCAAAAGTTTAGGGAAATCTCCCCTAAAGCTTACAGGTCAGTGATAAAAAAATAATTGTACCTACATCTTTTTTCTAATTCTTCCGTTTAAGCGTTGAGAGTAGCTTGTAAGAGCAAGCATTACTTTTTATTAAATCTTAGCAAACAATTAGCACTTTTAAAATTTCAAAATGGACATTATAGAAAAATTAAATTGGCGTTATGCCACCAAACGATTCGATGAAAATAGAAAGTTGTCCGATGAAAAATTAAATACAGTTCTAGAAGCTCTTAGGCTTTCTCCTACCTCCTATGGCTTACAAGCCATGAAATTCGTTGTGGTGGAAGATAAGGCTTTGAGGGAAGAATTAAAAAAACATGCCTGGAATCAGCCACAGGTTACAGAGGCCTCCCATTTAATCGTCCTTTGCAGAGAGGCCACCCTTTCAGAAGGTGATGTAGACCTCTTTGGAGATAATATAGCTAAAACAAGAGAATTAGAAAGAGAAGCAATTGCCGAATATATGGGCATGATAAAAAACTCGCTTGCTAATCTTGATGAAGACTCCAAAGGACAATGGCTGGCGAGACAAGTATACATTGCATTAGGAAATCTTCTAACTGTATGTGCCGTAGAAGAAATAGACGCTTGCCCAATGGAAGGTTTTGATCCTGCTGCATTCGATGAAATTTTAAAATTAGAAGAACAAGGACTTAATTCCGTTCTTGTAGTGCCTATTGGTTACCGTTCAACTGAAGACGGTTATCAAAACCTTGCCAAAGTGCGTAAACCATTAGAAGAGGTTATTATTCGAAAATAAACTCATTTCTATTCCAAGGTCTCTGCAAAAAACAGAGACCTTTTTATTAATTTCAATAGCCAAACTTCTTTATTCTTTTCATTATATCTTCCATTTCCTTCATTTTTCATGCCTATTTTTAGGTATTAACACTCAATTAATTTTTATCTAACAGCAATTATCCGTACTTTTCCTTAATCAAAAGTAGATTGATTTCATTTTTTAAAAAAGAGTAATCATCCTACACTACTATTTACCATCCTTTTTAAATTAACCAAAAATGAAAAGACAACTTAACGTTCTCTTACTTTTTTCTGGGATAATATTTGGAGTTGGCTGTCAACCAAAAGAGACTTCAAATGATACTGACAAAGAATTGAAATCCCTAGCTAATAAGTTAGCGCAAGAATATATTATTGTAGATGGACATGTAGATATTCCTTATCGATTAAAAAATAAATGGGAGGATATTTCTGTACGAACAGAGAATGGTGATTTTGACTATATAAGGGCTAAAGAGGGTGGCTTAAACGCCCCTTTTATGTCCATTTACACCCCTTCTTCCTTAGAAGCTGAGATAGGATCATTTGATGGCAGCTCTAAGGCCCTGGCAGACACATTAATCGATATGGTTTATCAAATTGCTGAAACCCATCCTGATAAATTTACAATTGCCACTTCTCCTGATGAAATTGAAGAAATATTTGCCAAAGGAAAAATCGCACTTCCTATGGGAATGGAAAATGGCAGTCCAATAGAGGGGAAACTAGAAAACATCCAATATTTTTATGATCGAGGCGTACGCTATATCACCCTAACCCATGGTAAAAACAATCACATTGGTGATTCCTCTTACGACACTACCCGATACTGGAATGGATTAAGTGAATTTGGTAGACAAGTGGTTCAAGAAATGAACCGTGTTGGAATTTTAGTAGACATTTCCCATGTTTCAGATAGTACCTTCTATCAAGTAATGGAAATTTCTAAAGCGCCTGTGATTGCTTCTCATACCTCATGTCGCCATTTTACTCCAGACTTTGAAAGAAACATGTCCGATGATATGATTAAAGCTCTTGGTCAGAAAGAAGGAGTAATTATGATCAACTTTGGCTCAACTTTCCTAAGTGGGGAATCTCAAAAGATGGCTAATCAAAACCGAGAACACATTGCCAATTGGCTAGAGGAAAATCAAATGAAAAGTGATGACTCCAAGGCAAAGGAATATATCGAGGCGTACATAAAAGACCACCCTTTTAAGACAGATGTAAACAAGGCGGCAGATCACATTGATCATGTAGTAAAACTAGTGGGTATAGAACATGTTGGATTTGGGTCGGATTATGATGGGGTAGGAGACAGCCTTCCGATTGGACTTGACGATGCCTCATTTTATCCAAACTTAATTTTTACACTTTTAAAGCGTGGATATTCGGAAGAGGATATTCGGAAAATCTGCTATCAAAATGTATTTCGTGTTTGGAGAGAAGCTGAAAAATTCGCAAAAGAAAGCCAAGCCATTGCTAAAAATTAAAAATAAACTTATGGCCTATTATTATAGGACAAGAGAATTCAGTTGAATTGTAGGGGCGCAAAATATTGCGTCTCTACTATTCAAAATTCCCTTTTAGCCTTAAAAAATGAAAGACTAAATAATTACCATCAAACTTCCCAATTTTTTTATACCATTCTTTAAACCCTTGTTAAGTTATTCAGGGAGCCTAAAATATCCTATAAAAATGCTAATAGCCCTTCTCTTTTAATAAAAAACCTTTTTCCTGAATAACATCGACAAACACTCCTCATCTTTTAAATTGTTTTCACAGATTCTTACCTTTGCCCAATAGCAAGAATTGTTTTTTATAAAAATCAGCTTATTAACAATAAGAATCAGGGATTTACATATGTGGAACATTAAAATAAAATGGGCTTTTGTTAGTCTTATTTTTCTCACAATAATGTCTGCCTGTGACGCCGGGCTGAAAAGGAAAAAGAAATCGGAGGCATTAAGAAAGGAAATGAAAAGCAGGGAATTGAAATTCTTAACTCCCTCTGAAATAGCAACAAATGCTTACAAGGTGGGAGACCTTGTTGTTAAGGCTGCAGAAAAGGAATATATTGAGAGATTAACTGAAATGATAAAGGAAAAGGGTGTAACCTATGCCATTCCCTACTGCCAGTTTAATGACCTAATGCTGACAGACTCCTTATCTGACTTATATCAAGTAAAAATAAAACGGGTGTCACTCAGACCTAGAAATCCTGAAAATACTGCGGATAGCTTAGAGAGTCAACTTATAGATGCATACCAGTATAGCATTGACCAGAAACTGTCAAGTGCCGATAACCTTCAAGAACTAGACAATGGGGATTTCCTTTTAACCAAAGCAATTGTTTTAGATCAAACAATGTGTACCCAATGTCATGGGACAAAAGAACAAATTGGTCCAAAGAACCTAAAATTAATTCGGAAAATATACCCGAAGGACCAATCCATAGATTTTAAAGAAGGTGACCTTATGGGAATGTGGAGCATTCATATACCTCGAAAAGAATTAATTGAAGCCCTTTAATAATTCATTGTTAATTAACTCTAATCGGGTGCCAAAATATTTTTACTGGCAATAAAAGCTGAAGTCCAGGCGTGTTGGAAATTAAATCCTCCCGTTACTCCATCCACATCAAGGACCTCTCCGGCAAAAAATATTCCCGGTTGTTTCTTGCTTTCCATCGTTTGTAGATTAATGTCCTTCAGGCTAATTCCTCCACAGGTTACAAATTCTTCCTTAAAAGTAGTTTTTCCCTTCACTTTAAATTCTGAGCGAATCAGGCCTTCTATCAGTTTATTGAATTGTTTTTTGCTTATATCTACCCATCTTTTTTCATTAGAAATTAGAGCGGTATCCACCAACCGGGCCCATAATCTCCTGGGAAGGTCAAAAAGGGGATTGCTGCTAATCACTTTTTTAGGGTGTTCTTTTTTAAATTGAAGCAACTGATCTTTAAGGCCTTCTTCAGAAACTTCACCCAACCAATTAATGTGAATGCTAAAATTGTAATCTCTCAAATGCAGCTCTCTGGCACCCCAGGCCGATAATTTAAGAACAGCAGGTCCACTAAAGCCCCAATGAGTGATCAACAAAGGGCCACAATCATTCAATTTACTTCCAAGGATTTTAACTTGTGCATGAGGAACAGAAATACCTGCCAAATCCTTAAAATCAGAATCAGGAACATTAAAGGTAAAAAGGGAAGGAACAGGATCTTTTATATGATGGTTCAGTTGAGATAACCAATCGTAGGCTTGTGCTTTTGATTGGCCTCCAGTTGCAATCAAAATCCTATCGGCTTTAAAAAACTGTCCTCCTTTAACATGGATTTGAAACCGTTCATTCACCACAGAGATACTTTCTACCCCCACAGATTTATTGATACTAATGCCTAGTTTTTCACACTCCTGTAGTAAACAATCAATGATGGTTTGAGAATTATTACTGGTAGGAAAAATTCGACCGTCCTCCTCAGTCTTCAGTTTTACTCCCCGTTTCTCAAACCAGTCAACCGTTTCCTGAGTAGAGAATTGATTAAAAGGTTTTCTTAAGGATTTATTTCCCCTGGGATAAAACTTAACCAATTGACTATTTTCAAAACAAGCATGGGTAACATTGCAGCGCCCTCCTCCTGAAACTTTCACCTTGGACAATAACTTGCTACTTTTTTCCAATACCACAATCTCCGCCATTGGAAAGTGGATTTTAGTATTAATAGCACCGAATATCCCTGCCGCTCCTCCACCAATGATATATATTTTAGGATTCATGCCACAAAACTAAAGATAATTTTTTCAGGTTTTTGATTTGATAGCTTTTGTGATATTATTATTTGGTTGATTTTGGT